>CAZIZB010000021.1:0-9266 GCA_964543635.1 uncultured Opitutales bacterium
ATTTATTTCGACTTCATGACAAAAACACCATTCCAACTATCTCCTGGAGGATTGATTTTCAGCTGTTGACAACGTTCTAGCAAAACGAGAGATGGGTTCGTAAAGATTCCCAAGTCACGTCCCGGAATCGTAGGTTCAAGGTCTGAGGACCGTTGAAAACAATCGATTGCTTTATCCCAATCTTGAGATAGATAAAAATGAATCCCCTGCTCAAAAATGTCAACACAATCAAAGGTTTTTTCTTTTAATTGATGCTTCATGCCTAAGAGTTCATAAACTCCTAAAGGCTGTTGACGACCTTTAACGACAATACGGTCAATGAAACGAAAAACGAGCGAATTCGGTACTTGCAAAATTTCTTTATAAGTATCTTCGCAAACTAAAGTGTAAACACCAAAAGCTTTCGCACCTGATTCACAACGAGCAGCAATATTGACGGTATCTCCCATCATCGTAAAATTAAAACGAGAAGAAGACCCCATATTGCCCACAACCGCATTTCCTGAACATAAGCCGATACGTGTACGCATACTAAAAATTTCTTGTGGCCAAGAGCGACCATCTCGTGTCCAACGTTCACGTAAAACATTTTGTTTTTCTTGAATTCTACAAGCAGCAATACACGCTTTAAGCGGGTGATTTTCTAAATCGAAAGGAGCACCAAACATCGCTACAACAGCATCACCAATGTATTTATCCAATGTTCCACCTTCTTCAATAACTACATTTGTTACTTCCGTTAAATATTCATTCATCAAGGTAACAAGAAGTTCTGGTGGTAATAGTTCTGAAAAGGTCGAAAAATTCTGAATATCGCTAAAATAAGCTGTTAAATTCCTTTCAACGCCACCTAATTGAGGATCATTTTGCTGCTCCAACATAGTTGAAACCAACTCCGGCGACAAATAATTTCCAAAAATGCTTTTCAATCGATTTCGTTGACGACGTTCGATAACAAGTTGATAAAAAGTTCCTAAGGCCCAAAATGTAGACATGGCCCCCAATGGCGCAACAATAGGTAGGAATAAATGCAACATAGGAGTGGCAACACCAAATAAATAGAATACCAACAAAAAGTAAGTTACAATTAAGCCAACAAATAAGCGGGTAAATTTCAAAAATATTTCTCCATATAAGGTCAAACTAGCCACAAAGAAATTAAGCAAGAAAATGATTAGGAAATTACTCCATTCCGGCAAATGTGTAATATAATTTTCCCAATAAAGGGTTTTAAACAAATTCGCATGAGCAGTAATGGATGGAACTTCTTCAGATTCTCCTAAAGAACGAATACCATATAATTTTTCATCAAATGCATTACCTAAAAATACAACCGCATTATCGAATTGCTTAAAAAATTGGTTAGCTTCTTGCTTTTCATTCTTCGTACTTGTAATACTTTCTAAAGTATTAAAGTACTTTAGTATTTGAACGAGACTAACTTTTTTATCTTTATTCGAAGTCCACGAAGAAAACCAATTAATTTCCATTAATTGCCTTTTAATGAGTGGTACTTTATGTAAAACACTAACATCCTTATCCAAGAAAAGCAACAAATGTTCTCCTTCATAGGTTTCCGTTTCGGCATCATCCCCAAAAATATCGATCATACTTTCAGGGTAACTATACTTTTGGAAAGCTTCTAGGCCCAAGGCATAATAAATGTGATTTTGAACCCTTCCAAACAAAGGCATCCAACGAACACGATCCTTAGGATCATTAGAAATAGACGTGTTTAAAAGACCCAATTTCGTATTATCACCAACAACATCATTAGGTGGACAAAGAGGGAATTTCAAAACTTCAAAATTTTCAAATCCGCGCATAATAAGCGGCAAAGGCCTTTCATGCATCAAGTAGGTTTGGTCAAAATCCCCTACGCAATTAAATAAAGCTCCCAAAACACATTTAGGCGTTTGTCGTAAAAAATGCAAAGACGTCATTTTGTCGGAAATAACTTTCTGTTCATCGACTAAGGTAGAATAATGTTTATTAAAAAAGAAAACATCTGAAACTAAAACCGATAACTTCGAATACTTTTGTAAGGCATACATCGTTTTTGCATAAAAACTCAATGGAATAGGCGCCTCCCCTATTTGTTTTAAAGAACTCTGATCCATCGTAACGAAAACAACATTGGGAATGGCCTTGGATGTCTTTTGGGCGAGTTTTTCCTCGTTCAAATCCCCACGTAAAAAATAGCGTAGTTGCAAGGTTGACTCTTCTAAACGTCGAATACAATCAAAACGTGAAGACCAGTGCCATAAAAAAGGCAATACTATAAATGCCAGTACTATTTTTATCGTTGTTTTTAACATAAGTGTCCAAAATGTTGTTGTAAAAACTCAAATTGTTTCTAAAAGTATACTAAACAAAATAATAAAATACAATACTTTTCATGCAATTCATTCCAAAATGTCCATTTTTATCTTTTGAGGAAACCGTTTCTACTTCCAACAACGACATTTTTTTCATGCGTTGTGCCTTTAATGAAGCTTTAAAAGCTTGGCATTTGGGCGAAATTCCTATTGGCGCAGTTGGGGTCATCAATGGAGAAATCGTTGCACGAGCCTACAATTGTGTCGAAGCGAAAAAAGATGCAACCGCTCATGCTGAAATGGAAATTATTCGTTATTTGTCACAAAAAAAAGGTGATTGGCGCTTGTCGGACCTTACCCTTTATGTTACCAAAGAACCCTGTCCTATGTGTAGTGGAGCTATCTATAAATCGCGCATTCCGCGAGTCGTTCTTGGAGCTTTTGATGCAATCCAAGGCTGTTTAGGAGGCCGTATCCATTTTAATACCAGCTTACACCTTTACCATCAAGTACAGGTTGATTACGAACCCCTAGAAGGCATTTGTGAAGACATGATAAAAACCTTCTTTAAATTGCGAAGAAAACATTAAAAGAGGAAACTTTTTATAAAAAGTTTCCTCCTAACCTCCTTCAAAAATTTTTACTTTTTGCAACATTGTTGCAAAATAATGAAAAGTTTTAAGGGAGTTTGAGGGATTTTTTACAAAAAATCCCTCAAAACAATCCTTATTCAAATTCGATCACATAAAGCACTTGTGTGCCTTGTATCGTTTTTCCAGGATGTCCTTTCAAGGCATCCGAAACATCTTTCTCTTTACATAAGAAAAAATGCAATTTAACTGGATGTGGATACTGTTTTTCTTGAATTTCCTGTGCAGTAAAACGACAAAAATTGGAACGATTTTCCGTTTTTGCCGTAAAAAAGTTTACAAATGAGGAAAAATACTGCGTCAAATCAAACCAAGTATCCTCAGGGAAACTCTCTGGGTAGGCATCAAAAGCCTCGAAATAATCTAAAAAGGCATTCTGATAACGTACCACATCAGCTTGCACGCTTAATTGTAGAGACTTTTTAGTTAAATGATTACCTAATGGGAACAATAAGCCCATTATGGAAGTAATTATCAGCAATACAATAAGTAATTCAATAAGTGTAAAACCTCGTTCCAAGCGCTTCATGGATCAAGGAAGCATTCCTACTTTACGATAAACTTTTGCCATCATTTTGGAAGCCCGAGCTTGTGCAGTAGCCTTTCCTGCCGCTAAAATGGATTCCAAATAGCTACGATCCTTTACCAATTCCACATAACGTGCTTGTAACGGTTTCAAATGTTCTATAACAGCTTCCGCAACACAATTCTTAAAATCACCGTAATTATAAGAACCGTATTGAGCTTCAATTGCTTCGATCGTTTGATCGGTAATAGCAGCAAATATCTCAATTAAATTGGTAATTCCAGGCTTTTCTGGCGCACAATAAATTCCGCTGCCCGAATCTGTAACTGCCGACTTAAACTTTTTTCGAATCTCATCCTCCGACTCAAAAAGGAAAACAACCCCCTTGGGATTCGGCTCGGATTTAGACATCTTTTTCTCCGGATTTTGCAAAGAAAATACACGAGCGCAAGTCTTCAAAATATAAGGTTCAGGCAATTTGAAGGTTTCGGAATACGTTTGATTGAATTTAACAGCCAAATCGCGCGTTAATTCGACATGTTGCTTTTGATCTTCTCCAACAGGCACACAATCGGCATTATAAAGCAAAATATCCGCAGCCATTAAAATCGGATAATAAAGTAAGCCACTTCCTACAAAATCTTTTGCATCACTTTTGGCCTTGAACTGGGTCATGCGAAACAATTGGCCAACTGGCGTTATACAACCCAGAATCCAAGCTAATTCGGTATGTCCAATAACATCTGATTGAGCAAACAAACAACTACCTTCAGGATCTAAGCCGCAAGCCAAATACTGAGCTAACATATTGTAGGTGTTTTTACGCAATTCGGCAGGATTATACGGTGGACACGTTATCGAATGTAAATTAGGCAAGAAAAAGAAACACTCAAAATCTTTTTGCAACTTACACCAATTGCGTACGGCGCCAAGATAATTCCCCAAATGAAACATCCCAGTAGGTTGAGCACCGGTAACGATTACTTTCTTATCCGTTTGCATAAAACTTATTCTTCAACTGGCTTGCGCTTCATTAAGCCATCTAAAATGATATCTACACGTACATGCTTGACCACACCACAATACTTTACAATGGCTTGTTGCATACGTTCTTGCAGTTGCAACGACAAGGTTTCAAAAGATTGTTCAGGCGTAAGAACAACGTATACTTTAACACAAAATAAATTCTTTTTATTGGCTAATTTTATCTTCTTTATACGAATAACATCATTCTCAAGCCCTACCGATTCAATTAACTTAAGGATGGCGCTTTTTGTAACAAAAAACTCTCCAAGCTCATTACTAAAGGTTTTTATAGGCAAAGCACTTAATCGATGACGTCGTATCGCACAAAAAACGAAGAATAAAACAACAATGCTCAAAATCCATTCTTTGTGCAACATACACGATTCCAACAAATCCGAAAAAAACAGGCCGAAATCAAATGCCATGATTATAAATCTTCTTTGTCTTTATGGGCTTGCGGAGTAGGCTCATTTCTTACACCGTCAATAATAACATCCACACGATCGACTTGCTTCATGGTCATACGCTGCACATGTTGCGCAACGCTTTTTTGGATGGCCTCCCCTACTTTAGCTAATTCATACCCAAATAATAAATTAACTTTTACTTCGATCACATATTCCCCTACTTCATTCTCGGAAACGCGAACACCGCGTTCTGAGTCTTTTTTAGAGAAAATTTCAGTGATTCCTTCGACAAATCCGCCACCAACCGAATGAACACCTTCTACGTTTTGTGCCGCCAATCGTACGATATTCGCAACCACACTGTGATTGATCTTTATATCACCCATTACCCCATCATTCCCTTGTACTTTAGGAAATGGAACTTTAACATCCTTTGTTTCGTTACTCATTGTATCCTTTCATTTATTTGCTTAGCGGTCCTGCTTAAAAAAGTCTCCATAAATTTAGTGGTAATCTTTCCTTCACGGTAAGTTGGATCCAACATAATCTTACTGCACAAAGGAATTGTCGTCTTAATTCCACGAACAATATATTCCTTTAAAGCACGTTGCATACGATCAATAGCTTCCAAACGTGTGCTACCGGTCACGATCAACTTACCAATCATACTATCGTAATAAGGCGGAATGGTATAACCACCATACACATGCGAATCGACTCGAACACCCAGTCCACCTGGAGCATAATACAAATCAATATGTCCGGGACATGGCATAAAATTCTTTTCTGGATCTTCTGCATTGATACGGCATTCAATCGCATGACACTTGCAAACAATATCTTCTTGTTTTAAAGTAAGTTTTTCGCCATTCGCAATCCGCAACTGCCACTTGACCAAGTCAATCCCCATAGCTTCTTCGGTCACCGTATGCTCGACTTGAATACGGGTATTCATTTCAATAAAATAAAAATTACCGTATTTATCGACCAAAAATTCTATCGTACCAACACCTTCATAGTCACAAGCTTTTGTTAATTTAACAACTGCTTGCCCCATTTTTTCGCGCAATTTATCGTCTAAAACCGTAGAAGGAGCTTCTTCAATCAACTTCTGATAATGGCGCTGCAAAGAACAATCACGCTCACCTAAATGAATCACATGTCCGTAAGCATCTGCCAAAATTTGAAATTCGATATGCCGCGGTTCTTCGATATATTTCTCAACATAAACCGCACCGTTATTAAAAGCCTTTTCAGCCTCAATCTGGGCCGTCCGAAATTCCTTTGTGAACGCAACCGCATTATGCGCAATACGCATGCCTTTTCCACCACCACCCGCAGCAGCCTTAATAATGACAGGATAACCAATCTTATTGGCAATTTTTAAGCCTTCCTTTTCATCGGTAATGGTACCGTCACTTCCCGGAACGGTTGGAACACCCGCTTCTATAGCCACTTGGCGTGCCAAAATTTTGTCCCCCATCTTTCGAATCGTTTTCGAAGAAGGGCCAATAAATTTTAGGTTACACGCTTCACATTGTTCCGCAAAGGTCGCATTTTCAGCTAAAAAACCATATCCCGGATGAATGGCATCCACATCGCCTAATTCTGCAGCACTTAAAATACGATCGGCTTTTAAGTAACTTTGAGCTGCCGGTGCAGGTCCAATACAAATCGCTTCATCGGCCAATTGAACCGCTAATGCTTGCTCATCTGCTTCGGAATAAACTGCTAAGGTCTTAATGCCCAATTCTCGACAGGCACGCACAACTCGAAGCGCAATTTCTCCACGATTAGCAATTAAAACTTTACGAATCATACTTACCCTAAACGGACTTTGAACAAAGGCTGACCGTATTCAACCGGCGAACCATTTTTAACCAAAATTTCTACTACCGTACCAGCACACTCCGCATGTACTTCATTCATGACCTTCATGGCTTCGAGAATGCAAACAACGCTATTCTGCGATACTTGAGCACCTTCCGTTACAAAAGGAGCGCTATCAGGACTTGGAGCCGAATAAAACGTACCCACCATTGGCGATTTGATGATAAAAAGGTTTTTTTCGTCAACTGGAGCTGCAGGAGCTGGCGCTGGAACTTCAGATGGCAAAATAGGTGCTTGTGTAAAAGGAATGGGGTGTGGAAGTGCCGCTTGAGGCATAGAAACAACCGCAGGAACCTTAGATTCACGTTTCAAAGATAATTTCAAATTTTCTTCCTCAAGGCTTAATTCAGCAATCCCTGAAGCTTCCATTAACTTTACAATTTCTTGTAATTCTTGAACTTTCATAATAAAATAATTAACACTTACTGATTAATCTTTTGGTTTCCATTCCTCCGTAACCAAATTACATTGTACTTGCTTACTACCCTCTCTTAAAACATCAAACTGAAAGGTTTGGCTTGGTTGCGCTGCAAACATAAAATTCTTCAAAACCTCTCGAGAAAAAATAGCATCTCCATTGCAATTCACTAAAACATCATCTTTTTGGAAACCGGCACGAGCAGCTGGCGAATTAGGAATAACATCTGTTATTTGCAAACAATTAACCGAACGTTTACGATCCCAAACCACTGTCGTATTAAGCCCGACATAAGCATAACGAACCCGTCCGAAAATGAGCAAATCCGAAAATACACGATACAAAGCCCAAGCTGGCATAAAATACGTTTCTTTCGTATCTTCTAAGGCATGCATAAGCATTCCAACAAACTCACCCTTAGGAGTAAAAACAGCCCCGCCACAATCCCCTCCATCAATAGGCAAATTGCTACGAATCAAAGTAATTGGCCACTCAATATCAAAATAACGATCATTATGCCCCGTTACAAAGCCCATTTGTGGCGTAACATTAAGCCCCAACTTATACGACAAACTAACCAAATCCTCACCTATTTCAGGCACATCTGCCTCGCCTCTTAAAACAATCACACGCTTCACAAAGGCCTTCTTCTCTTCTTTTTTATCAAATTTTACCTTTAAGAGCGTTATCTGTGTACGAGGATCTTCACCCAACTTTTCAGCAGTCGTCAAATGACTTTCTTTTTCTATAAAAAATTTGTCACCCCCTATAGCAGTCGTCAGGACGTGCCCTTCATCGCTAACAAAAAATCCAGAAGTAAACTGTGTTTTCCCTTCTTTTTCGTAACGCACTCCGACAACACAAGCCGCATGTTCAGCAACAAAATCCTTTAAATTAAATGCTCCAAAAGAATAAACACAGGTATTTAGGAAAAACCAATTCAACAAGCAGTATTTTAAATAACGAAAGTGATTCTTTTGCATCACTAAAAAGAAAAACAATTAGGAGCAGCTGAGGCAATCATTTTTTTACAAATTACACGTTTACTAGAAATAACAGGTGCCTCATCGTTCGCTTGCAAACGAGAAGATTGGCAAGATTCTATCGAAGTAATGGGTTGAAATGCGACAAAACGCTGACCATTGTTTTTAGATAAATAAGAAAGACTTAAACTGAGCGCCAAAGCACAAGAAGCTGCAATCGGCATCCACTGTTTCCATAAACGCACAAACATTTCTTTTATAGGCGAGAAAACAAGTACGGATTCCTCTTCTAAACGTGCTTGCAATTGAGCATCAAACTGATCCCAAAAAGTTTCTGTCGGCTCTTCAGCACGCTTTAATTGTAACAATTCCTCTAAGTTCCACCTTGGGTTATCTTTATTCATCTTTCTTTAAATACTCTGCTAACAATTGCTTTAATTGCTCTTTTGCGTAATGCAAACGTGAACGAACGGTCCCCTCTGAACACTTTAAAGTTCGCGCGATTTCAGCGTGACTCATTCCCTCAATCTCGAACAAAACAACAACTGTTCTATGATTAAGAGACAATTTTTGAAGCGCTTCGTTCAATTTTTCTTGCAATTCTTTTAATAAAGTTGCCTGATCGCCCTTTTCTCCGTCCGAAAATGTCGCCAAAAAGGACGTTAACGATTCATTCGTATTCAAATCTTCCAGGCTTAATTTCGTCTGTTTGCGCACTTTTTTCAAAAAGGTAATCGTCGTATTAACGGTAATGCGATAAAGCCAAGTATAAAACCGAGAATCCCCCTTAAATGATGTAATCGAACGAAAGGCTTTTACAAAAACCTCTTGCAGCAAATCCGCCGCATCTTCACGATTACTCGTCATGTTATAAATGATACAAAAAAGACGTCGTTGATACTTGCGAACAAAAAAATCAAACGCACGACGGTTCCCATCCTTAAAACTCGAAAGCCACTCAAGATCTTCACGATCGGATTCCTCCGCTTGCAATAAATTCTCTCGCTCTTCTTCCGTCATGACGCTATTTAAAAGGTTACAAACTCCA
>CAZIZB010000022.1:0-8643 GCA_964543635.1 uncultured Opitutales bacterium
AGTGCAAAAAAGGTGTTTTTGAAGCGGTTTCTGCAAAGGAAAGTCTATCGTTTTTAAAGTTTGCTCACGAAAAACCAGTAGATTTTATAAAAATATTCGATATAGCGCAAAAGCATCAGTTAACGTTTTATGATGCGTCTTATTTACAGCTTGCCATAGAGTTAAAGCTTCCGCTTGCAATGTATGATCAACAACTTATCGAGGCAGCAAAAGCTGAAGGTATTCCGCTTGTTGAGTAAGGTTATTCTTCTTTCAACAAATCTAAAAATTTTTGATTAACGTAGAGTTTTTCAGTTTTTTTCGATGTAGAACGCTCTTGAAGGATACCGAGAAGAATTAATTTTTCTATATATTTTGCAGCGGTTTGACGATGAGCAATATCTTTTTCAACAAAATTTCTGATACGACAATAAGGTTGAGTAAAAAGCACTTCGATAGTTTTTTCAATGGAGATGCGTTGGATATTTGCTTCAATAAGTGTTTTTGTTTCGTCAATAAGCATTTGAATAGCTTTGATTTTTTCCGTAGTCCAATGTGCGGTAATCGTTAATGCTTTTAGCATAAATAAGATCATTTCTTTCCAATTGTTTTTGAATGTAACATTGCGTAAACATTCATAATAATAAGGACGATTTTGAAGAATATAACGACTCAGATACAAAATAGGATACGACAAGATACCTTCTTTAACTAAAAACAACAAGTTGAGAATTCTCCCTGTACGACCATTACCATCGCTAAACGGATGAATCGCTTCAAATTGGTAATGTGCCATTGCTAATCGAACAAGCGGATCCAAATGACTTGTCGAATTTACAAACCATTCCCAATTTTTTAATTTTTGAAGCAAACAATCATAATCAAAAGGTGGAGTGTAATAACAGGTATTTGTTGTAGGATTTGTTAAAGAAACTTTATGAGTTCGTAAAGAAACGTTTGTTCCCAATAAGGTATTTGCAATATGAACTGCCAAATTAAAATTAAAAGGACGTCCTGAATCTAAAATTTGTAAACCTTGTTTTAAGGCCATACAATATCGATAGGCCTCTTTTGTTGCGCTATCGTATTCGTTTGGACGTTGTATTTCAAATTGAAAGAGCTCATCGGTTGTCGTAATAATAGCTTCAACTTCTGATGACCCCCTTGCTTCCAAAATGGGTATGGTATTGAGCAACACAGATTTATTAGGTAAAATCGTGCTGATTAAGTTCAACTCGTTTAATGCATTTCTAGCTTCAATTACGCTTTTTAATACCTCTTTGCTTTCTAAATCTTCACCAGGAGGCAAATCCGGTAATTCATTGTAAGGTTGATTAGGATCTATCATGTTGATTTTTATTTCCTTTTTCATCTTATTAAATCATGTTCGTCGATTTTTGCAACTAATTTCGACAAGCGTTTGAAATAGAAGCTTGTATAAATGAAAAGTTTTTAAAGTATAACTTAAAAACATTGACATTTTGCAGAGTTTTTAAGATGATAATTAAAAATGATACAAAGGCCACAGTATATAAAAACCTTGCTGTCGTTTAAAGATAGCGATTTAATTAAAATTGTCACGGGGGTACGTCGTTGCGGAAAATCGACCTTATTAGAGTTATATCGAAACGAATTAATAGCTCAGGGAGTAGAAGAGAAACAAATTCAATTTATCCAGTTAGAAGCATTAGAAAACGAAGGGCTTTTAGAGTATCATAAATTGTACGAACATATTGTAGAACGGTTGGTTCCTCATAAGCAGAATTATATTTTCTTAGATGAAATACAAATGGTTCCTA
Organism: uncultured Opitutales bacterium; assembly: GCA_964543635.1. Lineage (GTDB taxonomy): Bacteria > Verrucomicrobiota > Verrucomicrobiia > Opitutales > UBA9783 > JBKSMP01. The sequence goes on from CAZIZB010000022.1 coordinate 1,779, forward strand.
ATTTTGAAAAAGCCGTTCGAAGCTTATACGATAAGAAAACTATAGATTTATACTTAACGGGTTCAAATTCAAAATTGCAATCAGGACAGTGGGCAACATCGATTGCTGGACGCTATGTTGAAATAAAAATGTATCCATTATCGTTTAAAGAATTTGTGGATACTCAGCCCAATGAAGCACGATCTAATTTGGACAAATTATATGCAACATACATTTCACAAAGCGCATTTCCCTACACATTATCGTTAACTTCTGAAGAACAAAAACGGATTTATTTAGAAGGCATTTATGAAACAATTGTTTTGAAAGATGTGGTTGAAAACAAAGGCATCCGCGATGTAAGTCGTTTAAAGCGTTTGATACGGTTTATGGCTAGTTGCATCGGTTCAGAAGTTTCACCTAAGAAGATAAGCGACACCTTGCAATCTGAAGGCCACAAAATTGCTCCAGCAACCATCGAATATTATTTGGAAGCATTTACCGAGTGTTTTATCTTTTATAAAGCCGATCGATTTGACGTAAAAGGAAAAAAATTGCTCAAAACACTCAATAAATATTATCTCGTCGATATGGGTTTACGCCATTTGTTATTGGGCAATAAAGGGCAAGACAAAGGCCACATTTTGGAAAACGTGGTTTATTTTGAACTCTTGCGTCGTGGCTATAAGGTTTCTATTGGGAAAAATAATTTACGTGATTCTTTAGGTAGCTATAAAACGGTTGAAATCGATTTTGTTGCTGAAAATAAGGATGGCGTTTCTTATTTCCAAGTTGCTGAAAGTGTTACGTCTCCAGAAACCCTTCACCGAGAATTAATTCCTTTAAAAACCATTCCAGATCATTGCCCTAAATTTATTTTAACACGCGATTACGGAACCTTTGATTATGAAGGTATTAAGCAAATTAATGTACTCGATTGGCTTGTAGGCTTTTCGAATGATTAAGGGGGCTGAATCATAATGCGCATGTTAGGATTTATAAAACTTAGAATAATCGATTAATTTATAACATCTTGTTTTTTAATAAATATGATTTACATTGACACTATGATTTTTTACATTAAAAAATGTTATGATCAAAAAAAATATTATTGGAATTCTAGTGGTAATGGCATCAAATACTATTTGTTTTGCTGACATTTATAAAGATTATCACGAAGCATCAAAAACTATTACGAAGAAGATTTTGAACGATGAAGATCTACTATCTTTTGGGAAAAGTTTTCGTATAGAAGATGTTACGAGTTTCTTTGAAAATATGATTTTAGCTTCTCATGCTTTAAGCAGAAAAGATAAAGCTCTATTGGATGCTGCATTAAACAATTTTGCCCCATTATTTGAAAAACCTCATTTATTAAAAAAATGTTTTAATAGTTTTTGTAGATTGTTTGGGCATAAAAAATATGCTAGACATTTATCCTTAGCAGCAATACGTAGTAACGCTAAAGAAATTAATATATTTATCTATTTGTGCAAGAAAATGGTAGAATCAACAATGTTAAATTTGCCTGCAAATATTGCTGTAATTATTGAAAATTACAAAAAAGATATAAAACTCTCTAAAGAATTTGGCTTGGAATATGATTATGATAAGCAAATAAAAGCTTTAAATTGAGATTTTTATAAAACTTGTATTAAAATTTAGCATTATAAAGAGAACTAAAAATCGATATATATTTCATCATAATAAGCTTTTGTAAGAAATGAAAAAATTATTTTTTATTTTTGAATTATTTATTCTTCAATCTTGTTTTGCAAGCGATGGGGAAAAACTATTTTTTTCAGATGATGAGTCTAGTTTCATGGAAATAGAAGATACGGATAAAGGAGATGATGATGATATAAACAATTTTATAATGCCTACTTATCAGGAAAGGATAAACGAGGGCCATTACATCTTTTCTAGAGATAATGACTTGGTTTTCTATTTTTTCAACACAGGACAAGGTAATTGTACTTTAGTAAAACAAGGAGACAAGGCTTTGTTAATAGATTGTGGAGGAAGCAGTACAATAGCTTTTGATAAGACTTTTACGAAATGTTTAGGAGAAGCTCTTATTGAATGTGTCATTATTACTCATCCTCATGCTGATCATTGTAATTTTTTACAAAAAATTTCACAAGAGCATTTTTCTGAAGAGGCTTGTTTGATTATTGGTGGACCGAGTGAATGGGAAGAATATAAAGATGGTAAGAAGATTAAAAAAGATATAAATGTTTTTGTTAACGCTTTCGGTAACGTTTTCAAAAACAAGTGTTACATTTCTGATGATGGAATAGTATATAAAGTAGGATCGTCTTTTTGTTTTTGTATACCAAAATTAGAAAATTTTTTGAAATATTTATTCAAAGGAGTCGAATTTAATTTCCTAAGATTTGGTAATGAGTTATTCGATAAAAGTGATTTAAATTCTTATTCTTTGGTTTTTAGTATAACTTATAAAAACAATAGTATTTTATTTACAGGGGATTCCACAGGTGATGCTTTCGATAGGTTTCTGAGTAAAAAGAGAAAGAAATTTTTTCAAAGTTATCTTGTTCAAAGAAATAAAAAAATAATTAAAAATATTAATGTTTTAGTTATGCCCCATCATGGTACAGACACTGAGGGTAGTTGGTATTGGACTGTTCGCATTAATAAGATCAATCATTTTAATTTAGTTGGTGCAATTGTTTGTGTTCATCCCGCTACCTCTCCTTATGGGCATGCAAGACGTTGGGTAAGAGACTTAATGTTCCTTCCGTATGCGCGTATGAATGATAAGGGGCATACAATTGTTTATTCTGTAAAAACAGGGAAAGGTGGAGGTCTTAAGGCATATTCTAAATATATAAAAGAAACTAAAAATAGACTGTATGAAACAGGGCTTTTTACTTATGGGATTGTTCTTGTTTTTTCAGAGTCAGGTAAGATTCATATTTTGAATTCTCCGAATGATACAAATCTTACACATTTGCCTAAAAATGGTGAAGAGAAAGATGATATGGGTAGCGAACCACAATATCCTATTGTTTCAGTTGGGCAAAATCATGAAACTTTTGACGTTCCCAATGATGGTAATTGTGGAGTTTGGGCTATTATGGCAAATTTAAACGATATTTATTTTGAAGAAGCAACAAATAGTATGGGATATCGTATAGCAACAGCAACCGAGAAACAATATGAGGTTATGAATGCCCTGCGCCAAGAAGTTGCAGCGCAAATTGAAGAAGAAACACAACAAAAGTTGCGTATAAAGGGAGATAGTACATTTCGTAGGCAAAATACTGAAGATACTATAAATCTTAGCTATTGGCTTGAATGGAAAGATTTCGGAATTTTTGCAAAACACTTTAAACGTCCTATTGTAATGCAACTAGGAATGTTCCAGGCAGTTCGGTATGAAGCAGATGGAAGTATGTCAGGTTTTGCTCCATTTGATCAACTGCTTGACGGTAATCCAATTTTGATTTATCATGATGGTCAAACTCACTATCAAGCCATTAAAAGAAAAGAGTAATATTAATTCAAATTAGAAATTGTTAAATTCATTATAAAACAATTTTGCACTTGATTTAATCATTTCATTTTAAGTTTTTGTTGGCGAACTTAAGCATTGGTCATACGCTGATGATATTCGATTTGGCGCAAAAGCATCAGTTAACGTTTTATGATGCGGCTTATTTGCAGCTTGCCATAGAGTTAAAGCTTCCGCTTGCAACGTATGATCAACAACTTATCGAAGCAGCAAAAGCTGAAGGTATTCCACTTGTTGAGTAAGTATTAGGTATGCCATTGCAAAATTCTACTACAGTGGCGATTTTTATAATCCATTTCGACAAGTATTGATTTTAATTAGAGAAAATATGATTTTTAAACATTTGATTGATAAAGACTTGACGAATCTTTGTTGGGAAATATTAACTATTTAAGGAAAGGAATTTCATGAAAAGAGGCATTTTATTTAATTTATTATTGGGTTTGTTAGTGGTAAACGTAAAGGCAGATTATCGCGAAGATTATCAAAATGCTTACAAACAGCTTAACGAAAAGCTTATAAAAGATGAAACAAGTATAAAACCCAAAACCAAGATAAAGACAGTAGTCCATTTTTTTTACGATGTTATTTTATATGTTTATGCTAAAAACACACAAAATGATGTTTTGAGACACAATTGTTACGAATGCTTAAAAAGTATAAATGGTGAAAAATTAATTAAAAAACTTACGAATGCAATTGAGGAAGTTTACGGCCAAAAAGGCAATTCAAAACACCTTTCTTTGTATGCACTAAGAAATCAAAAAAATGAGCTCATATTAATTTTCCGCTTATTTAAAAGATTAAGCAAAAGTTTTACAGATGATACCGTGATAAGTCTTTATAAAAATTATCAACAAGATTTATGGCTAGATTCTTCCATTTAATTTTTTTATTTTTTATTAGTATTAGACTTACATATACCGATCCGCATGGGGGTGTGTCTTCTAGTTCTTCAACAGAAGATGATGAAAAAATTCAATATAAATTCGTTGATAATTCTAATCAGCTAGAACAATTAGTACGTTTTTACGAAAATGGTGTAAAAATTTTTATTTTCAATGCTAAGCAGGGGAATTTTTGCCTTATAAAAAATCAACAAAACGCAATTGTTGTAGATGCGGGTTCTGGAAATAATTTTGTTGTAGATAAAATTGAATTTCCTGCTATACAAAAAACGTTTGCAACCTGTTTAGGTACAGCTAAAATTCAAGCAGTGATTATTACACATGCTGATGAAGATCATTACAATCTTTTAAGTGCTTTGGAGAATTATATGGATCCTTCCTGTTTTTTTGTTGTAGGAGGAACAGAAGCGCATAGGAATGCAATTTTATCTACTTTGGGAGTTGATTATGAATCTTATTGGCTTGATACATCTTCATCGGATTTGATTTTTAAAGGATCAAATCCTGGTTTGGAAGGTTCTGGCATAGAATGGGAAAGGGTACCTGTTGAGTATGAATATGTAGAAGAAAGGTTAAATGATTTAATCCCAAACAGTTCTTTTCAGTTTTTACAGCCTGTTATTCCTTTACTACAAGGTGCTCTTATAAGCAAGGATGGGCAACAAATATTTAATACAAATGATTACAGTTTGGTATTTAAATTTACTTACGGAGGCAACAGTATTCTTTTTACAGGAGATGCTACTAAAAACACTTACGATGTTTATTTCCCACATGTAATAGAGCAAGATGTTGAGATAAAAAAAGGATTAAAAACGAAGAATGAAGTTATTCTTGGGCATGTAAATTTATATATGATTCCTCATCACGGTTCTATACAAACGTCATTGTGTTGGACAAATATGATCAGTTCCTTAAATAAAACAAATTTAGTTGGAAGTGTTTTTAATGTGGGTATTAATTCTGATTATGGTCATCCTGATCCTGAATGGTATAAATATCCATGGCCAAAACCCATGAGATCATTGGAAAAAAGACGTGTTGTGGGACACTGGAAAATTAAAAAAAATATTAAAGAGAAAAAAGCTAAAAAAGAGCGTGTCTACAAAAGAGTTGCGAAGAAGATACATTTTCGTATTATCGAAACAGGGTTAAGTAAAGTAGGTGTTGTTGCGTTTAGTTTTACACCGAACGGTTGTGTTCATTTTACTAATGATAGTTTAATGTGGGAATGTATCATTCAAAATAATATTCCAAGGATATTTGCTCCAACAATTTCAAAACTTGTTAATTTGCAACCTTTAAACCGTCAAGATTATCTGAATTTTGATGAGTTGCCGAGTGAGATAAATGTCCAAAAATGGTTATATTCTTCTTTAAGAAGGGCAAATCAAGATACACGATTAATTCGAGAAAAATACTTTCCAAAATTTAAAGTGCCTTTAAATTATAAGAAAATTCAAAAATCTAAAAGAGTTATTTCTATTCAGTATAGTTTACCAAAAGAATTGGGTGAAGCTAAAAAATTTTTACAACAATCAATTGAAAAGCAAAATCAAAATAGGTTAGATGGGGTTGTAATAACAGAAGATGGGTTACAGCTGCAAGAAATTGCAATACCTGCAGATGGAAATTGTGGTTATACGGCATTAGGTTTTACACGAGAACAAGCCAGAGAACTTCTTTTAAAAAATTTAAGTGATCCTTTTGTTAGAATGTATATTCAAAATGAGATGCGTTTTTTAGCACAAACACATGCTATACCTGATTTTTTAACAAACTCTATTGAGAATTTTATATATTACTATATTTCGTCTTCTACTTTAGAATTTTCAAAGAAATTTTCGGACTTTCCTTTGAATTATATGAATTTTGGTTCGGATAGCTATTTTGCTGCAGATGCAATTGCTTATATTCAAAGATATAATATTGTTGTTTATAATCGAAAAAGTAGGATTTTACACCGAACAAATTTTAATTTTCAAGAAACGAGATATTTAATCTTAACAGGTGAGCATTTTAATCGAGGGGTAAGAATCTAAATAAGATTAATATCTTTAATCCAAGACTTTCAAATAAGAATTAAGGTGCATATTTATATCTATTTGCCGATGTGGATTCTTTGTTTTAAGAACTATATGGCTTTTGTGAAATATTATTTATGTTTGTATCTGAACTCACCCACCTTATTCTTTATTAAGCAGAGATAGACCTTTTTCGGTATAATCGCCGGAAGGTGTGACGTAGTTGTACAAGCAGGTGTAGCCGATGTTGTATTGTTTACATAAGTCTTTTACGCAAACGGATCTATCTTTCATTTCACTGGCGATGACTTTTAATATGGGTTTGGTCATTTTGTAAGGGCGGCCACCACAACGACCTCTAGCTCGTGCGGCTTTTAGGCCAGCCATGGTGCGTTCACGAATAAGGTCGCGTTCAT
>CAZIZB010000023.1:0-8475 GCA_964543635.1 uncultured Opitutales bacterium
CTATTTTCGTGAGCAGAAACTTCCGTTTTTTATTACATTGGCTCGTGAATTCTTGTATACACTCAACCACAAAGCATTTTTTCGACATCTACCTCCAATCAAAGGAATTGACGGAGCAATTGTTGGACGGAAGAGCGTGGAGAAGTCTTTCTCGTAGGTTGAGTCTTTGTATTTAATAATTGAAGGAAATTCATATAATTAGGCTTACCTAAGGTTCCATCAATCTCGCAACTGGGTCCAGGATAATAACCTTCGTTTGTTTTTTGTGTGGTATCAAAGGCAAAGTAATTCAAGAAAGGGCCGTCGCTGGCATCTAGCTGTACATTCAATTTAAAAGCTTGCTGTTGCCAGGTTTTTGAAGCTTCTGTCATGACAAAACCATTTGCATAAAATGCTGCATCTGTATTTTGGACTGAGGCTTTTAGATCTATTTTGTCGCTGTTTTTGCGTTCTAAATCTAGTTGTAGTAAAGAAAATGGTACTGACTTGAGATAGGTATTAAGGAAACCCAATCCGCTCATTTCTGCAATCGATGAGCCTACAAGCATGCTTAAAGTCGAAGTCAATCCACTTACTGCTTGTGAAGCTACAGAAACAGTGCTAAAGGGTTTAAAATGGCCATCCGAAGCTTTTAAATGGAATCCCCCATTAGACTCCAATAATGAAGTACAATTTCCAGACCAATCTACACTTAGATTACAATTTCCATGTAAATTACCGTATTTATTAAGATTCATTCCAAAAGCTTTAGGGGTATTCCAAATAGATAAAAGATGCATATCTTGTGCTTTAAGCGCTACTTCAAACCGAATAGGAAACTGATAATTTAAACTAAATTGAGTATTACCACCAAAGAAAAATCCTTTTCCATCTTTTAATTTAATATCAGATGAGCTTACTTCTAACTGACCTGTTAAATCTTTGACGATTTCGTCATCGGCATATATCGATTTACAATTTAAAGCAACAGTTCCTGTATAAGGATGCCAAGGTGCTTTGGGAGTTACACTTTTTTGTTCTTTAATTGGCTTTTGAGAAGCTGTTGGGTTTTGAGGAGTTTCTGCAGCGGCAACAACTTGATTTTGGGCTGGTTTAAATTGAGAAATCTTTAAAGATTGTAAAAACTTTTGTATGTTAAAAGCATCCGTTAAGAACAATTGTTTGCTTGTAATCTTACCGTCCAATAAGGTCTTTTTAAGGCTTCCTTCAAAATGTAGATCACTTGTATGCTGGGTCGTACTTATTTCCAAATTTGATTGTAGATTGTGCTGATCCTCTTTTTCATTCTGATAAGCTCCTTGTATATTAAAGGAAAGATCGTTGTTTAAGGCTGCAAGTTTACAGTGAGCATTGGCAGAACGTTCCTTTTCGTTAAAGATCCAATGTGCAGATAAATCCCCTACAAGACCTGGAAATTTCAAAGCAAATGGCTGTAAAAACCATCCATCTATATTTCCCTCTAGCTGTCCCTGACTTTTTTCAAATTTATCCTTTTTAAAACAAACTTGTGCATTCCCTTTGAGTAAAGGCGAAACAGACTGTGTATCTATGATCATTAGATTGTTTACCGCATAACATGCATGTGCCTTATGGTCTAATGAACACTGTAAATTTGTAGAAAGTGTTTTTAAATCGAATACTTTTTGTCCTTGATAACTTACTTGCAGGTTATCTACACAAATTGGCGCTTGATGCTCCCAAGTAAGAACATTTTTTTCACAGCTTAATTGTGAAAGCATCGACAATTTTCCTGTTAATTCTACGCCTTTATAACGAATCAAATCCAACGGACATTGTTCACACTGAAAGGTAAAAATGTTCCCTTGTAAGTCCGTCAAAACTTTAAGCCAATCTTGAGCTTTAAAACAAAGCGGCTGATTTAAGTTAAAATACAACCATGTATTTCCAGCTTGATGCGATTGTAATGAAGCTTTTAGTTGTTTGATAGCCCAATCCTGCTTGTCTTTTTTCAAATCATAAGAAATTTGGGTTACGAGATCTGGATGCAATTGGATATTTAAAGCTGACAAATCTAGCTTTCCTTGGGCTAAGGTTTGATTAAATTTAACGGCACCATTAGATGCAAAGGTTTTTAACTCATTTTCTTTTTGAAGTAAATTACCATGAGATTTTAAATTTAAAAAAGGTGTAAATGCAGTATCCGTTCCAATGAGCTTCCCTTCATAGTTAATTTTGGTCATTTCGGAATTACATTCAGTTTTTCCATCAAGTTTAAAATGCGTGTTGGATAGGATTGGAGTTTTTTGGTAAGTTAGCTTTTTAATAGCTATGCGAAGCGGTTGCAAAACAGAAAGTTGCCACTTTTCTTGGTCTGTATACGTAAGACCCAAATTCCCTGCTTGTAATTGACCATCGATTCCCCAGTCAAAGTTTTGCAGGTAAGGATTGATGAATGCTAAAGGAATTTCGTAAATATGAAGATCCAACAATTGTAGATTTCTGTCAGCAGGAGTTTGTAAACCTTTTTTAAAATGATAGGCAAGTGCTTGATCGGACCGAACAGAGAAAAAAAGCTTCTTAGCTCCTTTTTCCTTCAACGAAATTTTGTAATTTTTTAATTGAACCTCTTTGGCATCGAAACAGGCTTGTAATTCGGCTTTAAAATTAAGGTTGGGTAAATTTTTTAAGCTTGCATCAATCGTTTCAAAATGTTTTCCCCAAACACTTACTAATGTGTGCGTATCCCAACGATTCGTCTTGCGGTTAAGGTTGCAAGTACCATCTAGTAATACAGACAAATTAGGGGTAGGATGAGGATAAAACGTATGAATCAAGGTATGATCAAAAATACCTTGCCAACGTAAATTAAGTGCGTGAGCAGCTGTTTTGAATGTTTCCCCTTCTATTGAAAAATCATTCGCTTGTCCCCAATGAACTTCACACTTTAATGTTTCTGACTTTGAGTGCTCACTACCAGCAATAAAACAGGTGTAAGTACATTTAGGATATTTTTTCTGATGATTTTTAGCATTAACGAATCCTTCTACTTTTATTTTCTGGATTTCATTTTTATTGTTTAGCAGCATTTGAGCCGATCCCTGTACTTGTAGATGCGAAAAATAAGGCTGATTATCGGTTTCTATTAAAGTTGTGTAATTACAAACACCCGACACATTTGGAACGAAATTTTCGATAAATAGACGCGTATTTATTAACTGCAATCCATTTACATGACCACTAACAGCGACATTTAAATGTTGTATGTTGAGCGGTATGGGGAGTTGTAAGTGCTTTAAAAAACTAAATTTCGAGGCATTTTGTGAAAAAACCTTGGAAAAATCTGCCGTACAAATTTCCTTTTTCTCTGAACAAACTTGGCCATTCAGCTCAAGAAACAGATTCATCTTTTGTATAAAAACACAACGTTGCGTAATCAGCTTTAAGGGCTCCCAAGCTAAATTTAAATTTTTTAAACACAAACTTTGTTTTTTATCTTTTAAGGTAATGCTTTCGGCAGAAACATGGGACCAATTTCCCTTGTAGCCTTTAAATTCGATATCTTTGAATTGAGTTTTTAGTAATAAGTACAAAAAGGCTTTTTGTGTGCACGAAAAATGACCACAGCAAAAAATTGTCAAACAAGTGATAAAAAAAGACCAGAGTATATTTTTAAGCAATTTATGTTTCATAAAAAATCGTTTCACTATTTAACCAAAATAAAACCTTGCAAGATTTTCGCAAATGAATTTTCTAGAAAATATACATTTTTATAAAAATTTGTTGAACATATGAAAAGATTAGAAAATAAAATTGCTTTAGTAACAGGTGCAGGCAGAGGAATTGGTCAAGCAATCGCAGAACGATTCGCCAAAGAAGGTGCAACTGTTTTGTGTGTAAGTAGGACAGCAGCAAATTGCCAACAAGTTGCAGAAGCTATTATTCAACAAGGAGGTTCGGCTGTTGCCTTTCCTATGGATGTCGCTGATAAGCAATCCATTCAATCTGTTAGTCAACAAATTTTAGAACAGTATCCAACGGTTGATATTTTGGTCAATAACGCCGGTATTACCCGTGATAAACTTTTCGTACGTATGGATGATTCGGATTGGGAAGATGTACTCTTTACGAATCTTTTTAGTGCCTTTTACTTGTGTAAGCAATTTGTCGGTCCTATGACGCGTAAACGCTGGGGACGTATTATTAATGTGTCGTCTGTTTCCGGAATCATAGGGAATGCAGGGCAAGCAAATTATTCAGCTGCCAAAGCCGGCTTGTTAGGTTTCACAAAGTCTTTAGCTAAAGAATTAGCCTGTCGCTCTATTACAGTTAACGCAATTGCTCCTGGCTTCATTGCTACTCAAATGACAAAAGAATTGAACGAAACGATTGTCGAACAAGCAAAAAAATTAATTCCATTAAAACGTTTTGGTGAAGCAGAAGAAATTGCAAACATGGCTATTTTCCTAGCTTCAAATGAGGCACAATACATTACTGGACAGGTTATAAAAGTGGATGGCGGAATGGTAATGTAATCTTTACGCTTGATTTTATAAAAAAAACAATTACCTTAATAATCGTTCTTTATAAATAAAGTATTATTATGACAGAAACAATAGAACAAAGAATTAAACGTGTCGTTGTTAATACGCTCAACGTAAAAGAAGAGCAAGTAACTTTAGAAGCATCCTTTCGTGATGATTTAGGTGCAGATTCCTTGGACCAAGTTCAACTTGTAATGAACCTCGAAGAAGAATTTAAAGACTTAATCGCAGGCGAAATTCCAGAAGCTGATGCAGAGACTTTGAATACAGTCGGAGAAGTCGTAAAGTATATTTCTGACAAAGCTGGAGCCTAATAACGAATTTTGATGGAAATGCTGAATGCGAATCGCGTCGTAGTTACAGGGTTGGGGACGGTCAACGCATTAGGTAAAACCGTAGATGACTTTTGGTCAGCTTTGTTGGCAGGAAAGTCAGGAATAGGTCCCGTTACCCACTTTGATGTTTCCGAATTGCCTACAAAAATAGCATCTGAAATTTCGGATTTTAATCCTGCAGATTACATGGACGCTAAGGATGCAAGTCGTACGGATCCATATGTCCATTTTGCAGTTGCTGCTGCTAAAATGGCTGCAGAAGATGCACGCTTGTCCGTTCCAGATGAAGAATCAGACCGTTGTGGCGTCATCATTGGTACGGGTATTGGAGGCATGAAGAACATTGAAGAACAGTCGTTTGTTCTTTTTTCCAAAGGGCCTCGTCGCGTTTCTCCATTCATGATTCCCTCAACAATTTGTAACATTGCATCGGGTACAGTTGCTATCCATCTAGGGCTACGCGGGCCTAATTTCGGCGTCGTAAGTGCTTGCGCGTCAGGTGCACATGCGATTGGTGAAGCTTTTAATTTAATTAAGTTAGGCCAAGCGGATGTTATGTTAGCGGGTGGTAGTGAAGCCGCTATTCAAGCGCTTGCTTTTTCAGGATTCTGCTCGATGAAAGCAATGAGTACGCATTTCAACGATACACCAGAACGTGCAAGCCGTCCATTCGAAGCTCAACGTGATGGTTTTATCATGGGAGAAGGTGCCGGTATACTTGTACTTGAATCCTTAGAGCACGCTCAACAACGTGGAGCACATATTTACTGCGAATTATCGGGTTATGCTGCTTCTTGTGATGCTTTTCACATAACACGTCCTGAACCTTCCGGAAGAGCTTTAGTTGGATGTTATCGCAATGTTCTAAGAAACGCTCAAGTAAAGCCTGAAGAGGTCGATTACATCAATGCTCATGGAACCTCGACCTATTATAATGATTTGATGGAAACAGCTGCCATTAAAGAGGTTTTTGGTGAACATGCAGCATCCATTAACATCAATTCTATTAAGTCGATGTTAGGGCATCTTTTGGGTGCTGCAGGAGCCGTAGAGGCTATTGCAACCGTAAAGACTTTGACAACAGGCATGATTCCACCAACCATTAATTACGAAAATCCTGATCCTGAGTGTGACTTGAATTACACCCCTAACAAGGCTGTTCAGCGGGATGTAAAAGTAGCTATTACGGATAATTTAGGTTTTGGTGGCCAGAATGGTGCGTTGTTATTTAAAAAATTTTAGTTGAATAAATGCTTGACGCTGCTTTTTATAAAGCAGCGTTTTTGTCTTGCCTATCCTTCAATAAAAGCTTTTTTTGAAGAAAAGGATTTAATGTGACGTATTCTATTTTTGATCCAAAAAAATTTTTGTTAATTGCTGGTCCTTGTGCTCTAGAATCAGAAGATTTGTGCAGAGAAGTGGCTGCGGTTTTAGCTAAAATAAAAGCTAAACATCGCGATAAAATAGAAGTGGTTTTTAAGGCTTCTTTTGATAAGGCCAATCGCACCGATGTTCACAGTTTAAGAGGACTTGGCTTAGAGCAAAGCTTGGAAATTTTTTCACAGATAAAAAAAGAATATCAATTACTGGTAACCACGGATGTGCATTTGCCAGAACAAGTGGAACGTGTTGCAAGCGTTTGTGATGTTTTGCAAATTCCTGCATTTTTATGCCGGCAAACCGATTTGTTGCAAGCAGCAGCCGAAACTAAGCGTACCATTAATGTCAAAAAAGGTCAATTTTTATCGCCTTATGATATGAAGTTCGTGGTTGAAAAATTGGAATTTTTTGAAGCATCTGAAGTATGGCAAACAGATCGTGGAACTACGTTTGGTTATGGAAACCTCATCGTCGATATGCGTTCATTTGGCATTATGAAACAAAACAAATGTCCTGTTATTTTTGACGCAACGCATAGTTTGCAAATGCCGGGTTGTGGCACTCGTTTAACCGGTGGTGATCGGCAATTTATTGCTCCGCTTGCCCATGCAGCTCTTGCAGCGGGTGCTCAAGGTATTTTTCTGGAAACCCATCCAAATCCTGATCAAGCTTGGTCTGACAAGGCAACACAGCTCGTTTTAGAACAATTGCCTGAGTTTGTAGAAGGCTGTTTAAAATTCTGGGAACTCACCCATGCTTTAACCTCGAATGAAGCCTAAAATCATATTTTTTTCTGCAGGCGAAATTGCTTTGCCGTGTTTAGATTACCTGTTGAGGAATACAGAGGTAGAATTAGTAGGTATTGTGACTCAACCAGAACGTCCCAAAGGTCGTGGGCAAAAAATAAGTTTAAATCCGATTGCGCAATGGGCAGAACGCAATACCATTCCTTATTGCCAAGCAGAAAAAATGGATGATTCCGTTTTAGATTGGTTGAAAGAAAAACAGCCTGATTTAGGCCTTACGATGGCTTTTGGACATTTTCTAAAGTCCGCATTTTTAGAACTTCCACCCTTGGGTATGTGGAATTTTCACACCTCTTTATTACCTAAATATAGAGGAGCATCACCGATTGCTAGCTGCTTACTAGATGGCGCGAGTGAAACTGGTGTAAGCTTGATGGCAATGGTAGCGAAATTAGATGCGGGGCCTTGGATTGCTCAAGAAAAAGTCGAAATTACAAATGACGAAACAAGTTCTACATTGACCTCAAAGTTAGCTCAAGCAAGTGCGCACGTATTAGAAACGACACTGCCTTCGCTTCTTAATAAAACATGTACCTTGCATGAACAAAATGAAGCCGATGTTACCTTTACGTATAAATTTAATAAAGCCGATGGTTTATTGGATTTTTCAAAACCTGCAGTTGTTTTGGAGCGTCAAATTCGGGCGTTTCAACCTTGGCCAAGTTCTTATTTTTTCATAAATGAGCAGCGTTATATTGTCCATAAAGCCCATGTAGAAGCTTCACAAAAGGGTGAAGTTGGAACCCTGCATATAGATCGTACCAACGATACTTTTGCGATTCAAACGACTGAGGGTCTGCTTGTTTTTGATGTTATTCAAAAGGCTGGCGGCAAAGCATTAACAACAAAAGAATTTTTAAGAGGAACACAGTTTTAAAATGTATTTACTTACTTTTTTGATAGGTTATTTTTTAGGAGCATTGCCCTTTGGAGTTTGGGTTGCACGAGCTCATGGTGTATGTATTTTTGAAGTTGGTAGTGGAAATCCAGGTGCAACCAATGTTTTGCGAACAATAGGGAAAAAGGCCGGCTACACGGTTTTTGCTTTAGATGCCCTTAAAAGTATGCTTGCGGTTGCAATAGGCAGTCATTATGGAACCCCTTATTTAACCTTATTAGGAGTCCTTTTAGGCCATAGTTTTTCTTGTTTCGCCCATTTTAAAGGAGGAAAAGGTATTGCTTCTTTGATTGGCGGACTTAGCTTGATTATGCCACTACCTCTACTGGCAGGACTTGTTGTTTGGTTCCTTATCTTCAAAATCTTTCGTTACGTTTCGTTTGCATCGATTTGTTTTGTTTTTTCCTTATTGCCACTCTGTTGCCTGTTTTATGGCATAAAAGAAGCTCGTATGCATGCCATTCCTTTGGCTGTTTTTACAATCTGTACACTTTTTTTTCATCGCTCTAATATAAAACGCCTTTGGCAAGGAAAGGAACGACGTTTTTAATGGC
>CAZIZB010000024.1:0-8210 GCA_964543635.1 uncultured Opitutales bacterium
CTTATAAAGATTCTTTGGCCTTATTCCCAAAATACTTGCAACAGCTGATTATGGAATCCTTGGGGAAAAAATTGTCACTGGATGGACGTAAAGTATTCCAAGGCTTAACGGTCTATGGTAACAAAGGTTCTACTGATCAACATGCTTATGTACAACAATTACGGGATGGATTGGATGATAGCTTTGTAACCTTTATCGAAGTTCAAGCATCGCGTAATACCTCTCATGTAAAAGTTGAAGGTGAGCTTACGAGTGGTGATTTCCTCGAGGGATTCTTTTTAGGTACCCGTGAAGCTTTAACGGAAGTTAATCGGCCTTCAATTACTTTGACAATGAAGCATCTTAATGCACAAAGTTTAGGGGCCTTGATTGCCTTATTTGAACGCGCTGTTGGGTTCTATGCAAGTTTTGTGCGTATTAATGCTTATCATCAACCTGGTGTTGAAGCAGGTAAAAAGGCTGCTAAGAAGTTTCTTACGATTCAGCAACAAATCGTACACTTTTTAAGCGAGCGAGCAGGCTATTATTTTAGTCCAGAAGAAGTTGCTAATGTTCTAAATTTAACTTCGGACGTAGAAAATGTTTTCAAGATTTTAGAGTATTTAGCGGCCAACAAACGCATTTTTAGAAATAAATTGTTGCCTTTGACCAAAAGTACCTATTGCATAAAGAAAAAACAATGAGAGCTTTTTATTGTTTAGTAGCTATTGTCTTAGGTTTGCTTGGAGGTTGCTCGCAAACCGTGGAAAGTACCGAAGCATTGGATGATTCTCGTTTGCCTTGGGGAAGACCGGCCGATTGGGAAAAATCCATGCCGATTGCTCCAGGAGTTCGTTATTGATGACGACGAAGATTATCTCTTGGAATGTTAATGGCTTACGTTCCATTTTAGGTAAGAATTTTAATCAGTTCGTTGAAGAGCATCAACCTGATATTTTATGCTTGCAGGAAACAAAAGTTTACGGTGATGTGTGCCCTGAAATTTCTGGTTTTACACATAAGTATTTTAATCATTGCGAAGTAAAAAAAGGGTATTCAGGTACAGCGATTTTGATGAATAAGGAGCCAATACAGGTACGCCTTTTGGATGTGGATCCGAAACATCCTGAGGGACGTATCATTGTAGCCGAATTTGAGACGTTTTACCTTGTCAATACCTATGTTCCTAATGCCCAAAGCGAGTTACAGCGGCTACCTTATCGTGTTGGTATTTGGGATGCCAATTTTAGAAAATTACTTGTAGATTTGCAGACAAAAAAGCCGATTTTATGGTGCGGTGACTTGAATGTTGCGCATTGTCCCATTGATCTTGAAAATCCAGAAACACACCATTTTCATGCCGGTTTTACCGATCAAGAACGTCAATCGTTTACTCAAACATTGGATTGTGGTCTTGTCGATATTTTTAGAGACCTGCACCCGGATTTACCTAAACAGTATTCTTGGTGGTCTTATCGTGCAAGAGCTCGTGAGCGTAACGTTGGGTGGCGTATTGACTATTTTGTTGCTTCAAAAAGCTTAATGCCTCGCGTCGATTCGTGCGAAATCTTGGCAGATGTTATGGGTTCCGACCACGCTCCCGTTCAGCTAATTATGCAGGGGATGTTGTGAAATTAATTGAGAGAATTTTTTGTAAAAAATCCTCTCAAACTCTCCTTAAAACTTTTTACTTATTTTGCAATACTGTTGCAAAATGAATAAAGTTTTTGAGGATGGTTTTAGGAAGGAATTTTTTTCAAAAAGTTTTTTCCTAATAAATTTTTGAAAAAGAATTGCTTTAAGGATGTGGATCTTATACAACTAAGAACATGATGAGGTCTAAAGAGATTCGTGAAAGTTTTTTAAAGTTTTTTGAAGGTAAGGGGCACAGCATTGTTCCATCGAGTTCGTTGTTGCCGGAAGCTCCCAATTTACTTTTTACGAATGCTGGAATGAATCCTTTTGTTCCTTATTTTTTAGGTGAACGGAAGCCCAATGCATTGCGAGTGGCTGATACGCAGAAATGTATTCGTGCGGGTGGCAAGCACAATGATTTAGAGGAAGTCGGCTTTGATACCTATCATCATACCTTTTTTGAAATGTTGGGGAATTGGTCCTTTGGTGATTTTTTCAAAAAAGAAGCCATTCATTGGGCTTGGGAGCTATTAACGCAAGTTTGGAAGATGCCTAAAGAGCGTCTTTATGCGACTGTTTACAAGCCAGAATCGGGTGAACCTGCAGCATTTGATGAGGAAGCCTATGCCATTTGGGAGGAGATTTTCCGCCAAGAAGGGCTTGATCCGTCGATACATATTGTTTTTGGCCATAAAAAGGACAATTTTTGGATGATGGGCGATACGGGACCTTGTGGACCCTGTTCCGAAATTCATATCGATTTGACCCCTAATGGCGATTCTAAGGGGCGTTTGGTTAATCAAGGAGATGTCCGTTGTATTGAAATTTGGAATTTGGTTTTCATGCAATACAATGCGTTACCGGATGGCAGTTTTGAATTGTTAAAAGATAAATTTGTCGATACCGGAATGGGATTTGAGCGTATTGCCGGTATTTTTGCGACAACACGCAATTTTACGGACTTTTCGAAGACGCCATCTAATTACGACAGTGATCTTTTTACGGCTATTTTCGATTGGTTACAACAGCATTCTGGCCACCCGTATGAAGGTCGTATTCCGTTAAATGAAGATGGTACAAATCATCCAGAAGTATTGAAGGATTGCGCTTTTAGGATTATCGCGGATCACATTCGAACCTTGTCGTTTGCCATTGCGGATGGTATTTTGCCTGGCAATGAAGGTCGTAATTATGTACTTAGACGTATTATTCGACGTGCCATTCTTTTTGGGCAAAAGCTCCAATTACCGGTCGGGTTTTTCTCGGAATTATCAACAGTAATTGTCGAGCAACTGGGAGAATTTTTCCCAGAATTACGTCAACAAGCGGATACGATAAAAAAAGTTTTATTGCAGGAGGAACAAAACTTTCAGCTTACTCTGGATCGTGGTTTGCGCTTATTTGATCGTTGGGCCTCAGAAAATCCAACAATTTTGTCGGGAGAAAAAGTTTTTCAATTGTATGATACCTATGGATTTCCGATCGATTTGACGCAATTAATCGCTAAAGAACGCGGAATAAAGGTGGATACGGAAGGCTTTGAAGCTGCTATGATCAAGCAAAAAGAACGTTCAAAAGCTGCTACTAAAAAGTCGATAGTTACTTTAGCTCAAGAAACGGATAAAAAAACCGAATTTGTTGGGTATGATCGTGAAAAGATTCGCGATTGGAGTTCTTGGGTTGAAGCTGTTACGACAGAAAACGGAAAGATGTATGTAACGGTTGAATCAAGTCCTTTTTATGGAGAAAAAGGTGGCCAAATTGGCGATACAGGTACGATTATTTTTGAAGATGGTCGTAAGTGTTCTGTTGTGAATACTGTATGGAATGGTACGGTTCTGTTTCATGTTATCGAAGGTATTGCTTTCGAAGATGTACAGCAATTCATTGGCAAACCTGTACGCTTAATTGTCGATTACGAACGTCGCCTTCAAATTACGCGGCATCATACTGCAACCCACTTGTTACATTGGGCATTAAGAAAGGTTTTGGGGGAACATGTTCATCAAGCCGGTTCATTGGTTACGGATCAATCCTTACGTTTTGATTTTTCGCATTTCGAGAAATTGTCGGATGTACAATTAGAAACCATAGAGCGTTTGTGCAATGAGAAAATTTTAGCAAATGTGCCAGTCGTTACCGAAGAAATGGATTTCGACAAACGTCCTGAAAATTGTTTGGCCTTTTTTGAAGATAAATATGGCGATCGTGTTCGTGTTGTAAAACTAGGAGATTTTTCAACGGAATTATGTGGTGGAACGCATGCGCAATTTACAGGAGAATTAGGGCTTTTGAAGATTGTCCAAGAAAGTTCAATTGCGTCTGGTGTGCGACGTATCGAAGCGATTGCCGGTCGAATTGCTTACGATGCTACTGTGCAGTTGTCGCAAGCAGTGAAACAGTTGGAAAATCAAATGGAATGTACCTTAGAGGGCGTTTTTGATAAATATCAGCGCTTAAATGATCAAAAGCAAGATTTGGAAGTCAAATACCGCCAGCTTCTTCAAAAAAATGTGGGTAGTGCGATTGAACAAGCAGCTAACGTTAACGGATTGCAATGTGTGCAATTTCAAATTCAGTCTGCCGATATGCAGCTTTTAAGGAGTTTAGGGAAGAGTTACTTTTCGCAAAATAAAACGGATATTTTATTAGTCGCAGGAGAGTTTGATAATAAGGGTATCGTACTTGTTTTTTGCTCAGAACAAGCGATCAAGCAAGGATACGTGGCTGGAGCTCTTATACAAAAGTTCTTGAAGCCTTTAGGGGCAAATGGTGGTGGAAAGCCTGATTTTGCAACCGGTGGAATTAAGGCAATTGATCAATTGCGTACGGCTTGGAAAGCTTTTAACTGGAATACCTTTCTCTCATGAACCTCGTTGAAGCGTTAGCAGAATCCGCCCGTCAACAACCTGATACAGTTGGTTTAAAGCTTCCTATGCGGGAAGGTAGTCAATTGTCTTACAAAGATCGTTCGTTTGCAGCAATGCACCATGAAGTCGATTTGTTAGCTACGTATTTGTTTTCCCAAAAGTTTTCGCGAGGGAAAAAGGTACTGATTTTATTACCACCAGGAGAAGATCTACTCATTGCAGTTTTTACATTGTTACGCTTAGGGGCAATACCGGTTGTTATCGATCCAGGCATGGGCCTCAAGAATTTTGTTGCATGTACGCGCAAGACGCAGCCTGATTTTTTATTAGCAAGTCCTAAAGCCCGTTTGCCGCTTTTTTTATTAAAAGGATGGATACGGTTTAAAAAGGTTATTTTTATTACTGGTAAACTCAAGCAAAAGCTGCAGAAGCAAAACTTTGTGTGTCATTTGCAGCAAGAAAATGATTTGGAAGCAACCGCAGCTGTATTGTTTACTTCAGGGTCAACAGGGGCCCCAAAAGGCTCTGTTTATACCTATCAAGATTTCAATGCACAAATCGAAGCCTTGCAGCAGTTATTTAAAATACAAGCAGGTGAGGTAGATTTGCCACTATTGCCAGTTTTTTCGCTTTATAATCCGGCTTTTGGTATGACAACTGTCGTACCTGAAATGAATCCCTCGCATCCTAGTCGTCTGAATCCGGCTTATATTGCGGAGGCTCTACAAACTTGCTCGGTTACGCATAGTTTTGGAGCACCTCGATTATGGACGAAGATTGTGGAGTATTGCGAAGGGAAAAACTTATCTTTTCCTGCATTAAAGCGTGTCTTTTTGGCAGGAGCACCGGTACATCCTCATTTGCTAAAACGCGTACAAGATTTGTTACCAAATGGTACCGCTTATACACCTTATGGGGCTACAGAAGCCTTGCCAATTGCTTGTATTTCTGCACGAGAAGTTTTGGAAGAGACTTATCAGCAGACACTTGCTGGCAAAGGGACCTGCGTTGGAAAGCTTGTCGAAGGGGTTGAAGTGCGTATTGTGCCAATTTCGGATGAAGCAATGGATGTTTTACCCTCTGAATTACCGCAAGGAGAAATCGGTGAAATCGTTGTTTGTGCGCCGTATATCAGCAAATCTTACTTAAACAATCCGGAAGCCACGCAGAAGGCGAAGATCCGTTTCAATGGGAAAATTTGGCACCGTATGGGCGACTTGGGCTACAAAGATGCTCAAGGAAGATTGTGGTTCTGTGGACGCAAAGTAGAACGGGTTGTTACTCCTCAAAGAACCTATTATACGGATTGCTGCGAGGCTATTTTTAATGCACATGAGGAAGTGTTTCGATCAGCATTGATTGCGTTTAAACACAAGGAAGAAGTGGTTCCTGCGATGGTTATTGAGCCTAAAAAAAACTTATCTAAAGCGGGTAGAGTTGCTTTATTAGAGGCCTTACGTTTGCATGCCAAAACTTGTTCAGAAACCGTACCGATTCAGCATTTTGCGATTTTTAAAAACTTTCCGGTCGACGTTCGTCATAATGCCAAAATTCATCGTTTGACCTTGATGAAGTATTTTGCAAAAAATCCTAAAAAAATGATGCATTTGGGTTAAAGGGAAGCGTACATGTCGGATGCCGTACAACGAGCCTTATTTTGTAAATCTATTAATCAGGATTTTTCGTTAATTGCTCCGGCAGGTGTTGGAAAAACCTATTCGATCGTCGAACGTATTTTTACCTTAGCTCAAGAGAGGCCGGAAGAATTACCTGCCTTGTGCGTGATTACTTATACACGAAAAGCTGCAGAAACATTGAAGGTACGTACATTTGAGCGATTAAAACAATCTCCTAATTTTAAAGCTATTTTGCCCTTGTTAAAGCAAAGTTTTTTTGGAACCATTCACAGTTTATGTTGGCAACATATTCAGCAATTTTATCCCCAAAAACGTTTTGAAATTTTGCAAGATGAAGTGGTTTTACGAGAACAATTTTTGTCACAATTGAATGTAAAAAGCGAGCTGGGAAACTATGTTTTGCGCTTTGTTGACGAAGAAGTTTTGTTGGATTTAGCGAATGATTTGTCGCCCAATATGATCCCTTCTGATACCTTAGAAACCTCACCTATAATCGATCTAAGTCCGATTTATGACTATCCGTCAGAACCTCGTAATCGCGTGCAAATTGAGCGGATGAAGCGCCTTGTGGAACAATGGGAAAGGGCTTATCGAGAAGATGAGACTGGGTTTTTGCCGGAATGTTCGGTAGGGGGCGAAGGCTTTAAGCAGTGTTTTTACAAAGCTTTTCGTCCTTTTTATGAGCATTTAGGGAAGGCTACCTTACGCTATGCTCAAATTTTAGCGAAAGATTATTTTGAATTTCGTGTAGGAAAAGGCTATTTAAGGCATTCGGATTTGGTACACTTGGCGCAAAATTGTTTGCAAAAGGAGGCAGGCCAGGCCTTTTTTAAAGAAAAAAAGCTGCATGTGTTGTTGGATGAAGCGCAGGATACAGATTCGGACCAATTTAAGTATTTGTTAAACTTGGTTGAAATGCGTTCGGATAATCGATTTTCGATGGTTGGGGATCCACAGCAATCAATTTATGGATCACGATCAAATATTGCGTTTTACCTAAAAACACATGAAGACCGTATCCGCAAAGGTCATTGGCAAGAACTCGTTTTTACCGATACCTATCGTTGTCCTAAGACTATTGTGGACGCTTTAAATGAACACTTTCCAAAAATTTTGAATAAGGCCAAGGATCCGCAGCAAGTCGATTACGTACCTTTAAGGGCCGCACGTACAGATTGGGAAGGTAGTTTTAGGGGTATTGAACTTCCTGAAAATACCACAGAACTGTCTAATGAGGAGTTTGAAATTCATTATTTGGCAGAATTTGTCCAGAAGATTTTAAAAGAAAATCCAGTAGTTCCTTCGAGTATTTGTGTTTTGGCCCCCCGTAATGATTGGTTGCAAGCTATTGCAGAAGGTTTTAAGTCTCATGGACTTCAGCTTCAACTCCATTCTAAGAAAGTAACGGGGCGTCAAAATCCCTTATTTTGTGCGGTTTTAGCCTTTGTTCATTTGCTCAATTTCCCGGATGATACCTTTGAATTAGCGGGAATGTTGTACGGGCTTTTTGATGTAGATGCGTACACATTGACGGAAAATTCATTGAGTTTTCAAATTGAGCAAACCGCCCAAGGCAAAGGAAGTATTGACAGTATTTTGGAGCAGTTGCGACAGCTGCGAAAATCAACGCTTGCTTTGAATCTCTATTTAGGTACGCAACAATTAATTACGTTTTTTCAAAATGTTTGTCCGTCTAATGATACCGATGAAACTGTTATCGAAATTTTGTTGGAAAAAGCATTTGAAGCTGTTCAAGAACATCGATCTTGGGCCCACCTCGAAGCACAACTACGAACTTACCTAGACACGACCCTAGACCTTGATGTTGCAGTAAACCCAAACGCATTGCAAGGGTTTTCATGCCATAAGGCTAAAGGCTTGGAATGGGAAACGGTCATTCTGCCCTTTATTCATCGTCCTATTCGTCCAAAGCCCGTACGTTATCCCTATAGCCATAAAAATCGCCTTTTTTGGCATAAATACGACAAAGATATTACCTTATCCGCCGATTACCACCGAGAACTTCAACGTCTGCTCTATGTTGCCTGTACCCGCTCTCAGAAAAACTTTTTCTACTTCAATGATGCCG
>CAZIZB010000025.1:0-5818 GCA_964543635.1 uncultured Opitutales bacterium
ATATAATTTGATGGGATTGTTGAAGATACAACCAATGAAAACAGGTATTATGGTAACAGGCAACATACAGGCTTCAGACGAACCTTATTGGAAAGATGCTCGAAAAGCTTTAAAAAAGACGTTTGATTCCATTTGTAAGGTTTTGACTTATGTAGCTGTTGTTGCACCATCAGCTGTGAAAAAATTGTTTTTCCCTTCGCCGATTATTGGTGTTTCTATTCCTAATAGCGAACCTGGATGGATCGATTTAAAAGACGGTGGACGTTATTATGAAGGTGCGCTTTTAGATTCGGGTTATGTATTACAATCTATTTCGCCAGAAGGTATTCGTTTACAGAAGAATGAAGACAGCATATTTTTTACAATGGAGGAACTCTAATTTATGAAAAAAATAAAAATGACATTAACAGAAGAGGGGCAACGATTATCGGCCGATAAAACGGGTGCCTATCGCAAAGAATTATTGGAGCAATTATTAGCGTATGAACGTGAATTAAAAGTTCCACAATATCCTGCGTCTGAACGCACAACGTTGCAAGCACTGAGCGGAGCGATTAAACACGCAAGAAAAATCATTTTACAGGAAGGATAAATTATGAGTGCAAGTTTTACTAAAGATTCTACCTCGCAAACATTATGGTCTAGTCTTGGACAATCCGATTACGATATAAAAAATGTTCACGAGCATTTAAATGAGGTTATTGAAAAAGCGGAAGGTTCTGCGCAGGCAAAAATAAATGAATTAGCGAATAAAGAACCAGGAAGTATTACGCAAGCAGACGTTATGTCGGTAGGTTATGAAGTCAATAAGCACAGTATTATTGTAACACTTGTTTCGACTTTGCAGGCCTGTTTTAATACGACTTTTAAATCATTGGTCCAAAATATAAGGTAAGTTTATGGCAAAATTAAAAGAAAAAGTGGATGCCGATTTGTTGCAATTTTTAATTAATATTGGGCTTGTTGGCGTTGAAAAGAATCTTTTTAAGGACGCTAAAACCATTTTTGAAGCAGTTGCTCAAGCGCGTCCTGAAAGCATGGAAGTTAAATTGGTTCATAGTTTAGCCTTAGTGCTTATGGGAGATTTTGTGCAAGGTGGGCAACTTGCTTCGAAGGTTTTGGAAAAACATAAGGGGAATGAATTAGCTAAAAGTATTTTAGCACTTTCCTTAATGTGTACAAAACAAGAAGCAGAAGCGGTACCTTTAGCACAAGCTCTCTTAAAATCAGGCAAAGACGAAAATGCAAAGCAATTTGCTCAGCAAGTACTTGCTATGCAAAAGGATAAGGTTTTACCCTTGCAAGATTTGCAAAAGGAACAATTAGCAAATGTTAGTCAATAGGAGGTTTTTATGTCGATAGAAGGATCTTCTTTAGCAAAATCATTCGCAAATGCTGCGGCCTCAAATGCCTACAATGACAATTTGTCAATGCGCGATACAAGCAACCTGACAACAGATGATGTAAACGCATTTCAAGCAGAATTAGCCAATGTTCCACCAACAGCAAACGTAGCTTCGCAAGACCCTAAAAATGTTACTGATGAGGTGCTTACTTCTCTGCAACGCATGTCGAATAAGCAAGCAGATTCGGTTAAGGGTATTATGGATGCATTTGAGGCAATTGAGTCTCCAGGTAATATGAATATGGCGGATGCTTTAAGATTGCAGACAAAAGTACATGAGTTTCAACTTGTCAATGAGTTGATCGCCAAAAGTGCAGATCGTGTCAGTCAGGGTGCGCAAACAATGTTTAGAAATCAATAAAATGTTTTGGAAATGGGGAATCTCTTTGCTGGCATTAGTGCTGGCAGGTTGTGGGCAACAAACGTTATATACGAATTTGCCTGAAAAAGAAGTTAATGAAATGGTCGCTATTTTGCTGTCCAATCATGTTACATGTGACAAGGTTTCAGGTTCTGAAGGTCTTTGGAATATGATTGTTAGCAAAGATGAATTTTCAGAAGCGGTCTTGTTGCTTAATGAGGCTGGATACCCAAGAGATTCATTTTCATCTTTAGGTGAAGCCTTTAAGAAATCTGGTTTAGTTTCTTCGCCTCTTGAAGAGCGCATTCGTTTTATGTATGCATTATCGGAAGAATTATCGGAAACGATAACCCATATTCATGGTGTTGTAACCGCACGTGTACATATTGTTTTGCCAGACAATGATCCTTATACAGAAAAGATAACACCGTCATCAGCGTCTGTCTTTATCTCGTATTTACCCCAGATTAACTTAGAAGATTGCGTTCGGGATATTCGCCAATTAATTACGAATAGTATTGAAGGATTGGCCTATGATAAAGTTAATGTTTCTTTATTTCCAGCATCTAATCCAAACGAGCGTTTGCCGTTGAGCTCCATTCGTACAGAAGCTCCTTTTAAAACGATTTGTGGTGTATCCGTAAGAAATTCTTCAGTAAGTTCGTTTATTTTTATGTTGATAGGTGTGTTAGCAATTGGATTGGCTGTTGGTATGCTTATTCCACGCTTCTTGAAGAAAGAGAAAAAACAAGAACCTTCTGTAGAGACTGAATCACAATGAGTTTAACTGGGGTATTAGATTGCATTCGTTTTGATGAATCCTTACCGATTCATCCATCGCGTTTAACTTCTTTTTTGCCCCAATCTTTCTTTAATTTTTCAAAGCTCAACAATACCGTTTTAGCCAATAAAATCTATTTTTTTATCCAAAAAAAGTGTGCACATAAACACTTAACCTCATCCACTTTAAAGGATCCCTATTGTAAGCTTTTGAGTGTTTCAACGGAATCTTGGTTGGTTATGGAAAAGTTTCTTGGAGCGCTCTATTATACAGACGAGATTAAGCATGTTATTGATGGCTCTATGCGTACGTCTTTGCAAAATTTTTTGTCGCAACCTATTTATGAATGTGTCTTAAAACGTGGTAGTTTATATAAACCTACTTTGTCAAAATTAGCTGCGCCCGAAAGGAATATGCCTATTCTTATGAAGATAGCTACTATGGGGCATTTTGCTCTAGAATACCTTTGGACGCAAATCGCAGAGCCACTACAACAGCGTTTTACGATGCAATTTGATCTTAATACAACTTGGAATTTTAGACATGTAATCGATCCGCAGGTTCAAGTAAATCTGTTTTCACTTGTAAAGAAACTATTTCAGCAAGAATTGGAGGTGACAGTATGCTGATCTTGCAAAGTTCTAAGAAAATATGTCCAGAAAGCCGTATCGTAAAATGCGAGGAATATGCGGTATTTGCTCAATCTGAAGACATTATTGCTAATGCGAAGTTGAAGCGTCAAAAAATGTTTGAGCAAGCAGAGGCGCAAATCCAATTGATGAAAGAGGATGCTCAGAAAAGCATAGCAGCCGATCGTGCAAAGTCGGAAGAAGAATGTCGTCAGCAAATGGAACAAGAGCGTTTGGCAAAGATTTTTGAGCAAATGGATCATGGGATTCAATTTTTTTCAAATTTAAATGCAACTTTTGTAAGCACCCTTCAATCGATGTTTTTGAAGATTTTGGGTGAAATTCCACCTGAAGAACGGATTTGTTCAGTTGTAAAAAATGCGATTAAATTGCTTCCAGAAGGCAAATGTTTATCGATTTCGGTACATCCTGACCAAGCAACTTTGTTGCAAGAAAAAGTTAATGAATTGATAGAATTAAAGCCTAATTTGGAACGTGTTGAGGTTATTATTAATAAGGATTTGAACTTAGATGAATGTACGCTTGAGACTGAAACAGGGATTCTAGAAGCGAGTGTTCCTATGCAATTGGAAACAATTATGAAGGCAATACAAGAGGCATTACGATAGCTATGGACGATCTTATTTTAAAGGATTTTTTAAATCGAGCTATCCAAACAGCGAATCCTATGGTCGCTCGCGGAAAGGTTTTACAGGTAGTTGGAAGCATGATCAAAGCCTTTGTTCCTGGCGTAAGGGTAGGCGAGTTGTGTACGCTTTTTAATCCGAATGATAAAACAGAAAGTTTAGCGGAGGTAGTCGGATTTGTCCAAGAAGCTGCCTTACTGACACCTTTAGGAGAAGTCAATGGTGTTTCTTCTTCTACACAAGTCATTCCTTCTGGAAGAACCCATAGTGTTCCCGTTGGTCCGGGGCTTTTAGGACGTGTGCTGGATGGTCTAGGTAATGTTTCAGATGCGGATACGAAAGGTCCGTTTACGCCAGAAACCTATTATCCTGTTTATGCCGATCCACCGCCTCCTATGTCACGCAATCCGATTCATAAGCCAATGTCCTTAGGTGTGCGTGCACTCGATGGTCTGTTGACGTGTGGCGAAGGTCAACGTTTGGGAATTTTTGCGGCGGCTGGTGGAGGTAAAAGTACGCTATTGGCACAAATTATTCGTAATACGGAAGCGGAAATCTCTGTTTTAGCTTTGATTGGTGAACGTGGTCGTGAAGTTCGAGAATTCGTAGAACGTGACTTAGGAGAGGAAGGAATGAAACGTTCTGTTCTTGTTATTGCTACTTCTGATAGGTCTTCAACAGAGCGTCTTAAGGCTGCTTATGTCGCTACAAGTGTTGCGGAGTATTTTCGTGATCAAGGTAGGAAAGTGTTGCTCCTTATGGACTCTGTAACGCGTTTTGGAAGAGCTCAGCGTGAAATTGGATTAGCTGCAGGAGAGCCTCCTACACGACGCGGATTTCCACCTTCCGTGTTTTCAACCCTTCCTAAATTGATGGAACGAGCTGGGCAATCAGCAAAAGGATCGATTACGGCTTTGTATACCGTCTTGGTAGAAGGTGATGATATGACCGAACCGATTGCTGACGAAACGCGTTCAATTTTAGATGGCCACATCATTCTTTCGCGTAAATTAGGAAGTGCCAACCATTATCCTGCGATTGATATTCTCGCCAGTATCAGTCGTGTTATGAATGCGATTGTCGATAAGGATCACCTAACGGCGGCCGGTAAACTGCGTAATATGATGGCAAAATACCAGGAAGTAGAATTGTTGCTACGTATTGGTGAGTACAAAAAAGGCAACGACGCTGAAGTGGATGAAGCCATTGAAAAAATGCCGCAAATAAATGCATTCTTACGACAAGGTTTAAGTGAAAAAAACACCTACCAAGAAACTGTAGAGCAATTGATAAAGGTTGTTAATGCTTAAATAAATGCAGTATGAACTACAGGATTTGTTACGTGTACGCGATCATCGTAAAGATCATGCTCAAGAAGTCCTCATGAAGGCAAAGCAAGCTCTGGAAGAAGCTCTAAAACATATACAACTTTGCCAAGAAAAACTGGATGCCTTTATTCAAAAAAAACCTGATTTTATCGATATTATTTATACCAAAGTAATGCAAAAAGTGCAATTTAAGCGCAATTATATGGATGTTATTAACTTAAAAGTTAATAAATTAGAAGAACATCAATTGAAGCTTGCAATTGACGTGGAAAAAGCACATAATCATTATAAAGAGGCTCAGCAAAAAGTTACAGAAGCTTCCGAAGCCTTGAAGCAGGCAATGCTCGAAAAGGATAAAATTGAAGAGCATAAAAAGATTTGGAAGGAAGAAGTAAGAATTTTGGATGAGCGAGAACAGGACAAGGAACTCGAAGACTTTAAAACGAAAGAAAAAGATGGAAGTGGATAAAATTGCAGTTAACGATAATTTTTCATCCGAAAATCGAAAAAATACGCCTACAAATTCGGCTAATGATCAAGATGTTCGTATTTTTAAGAAGCATGTATCGGATGAACACAAAGACGATGTGTCTACAGATCTTTCTGACAGTTCTGAAGACTCCGTACAAGATTTGGGAAGTTTATTTCGTAGATTAAAGTTGTCAGA
>CAZIZB010000025.1:5918-8084 GCA_964543635.1 uncultured Opitutales bacterium
ATTAAGGATCAAATTGTCGATCGTATTTTGGTCTCAACAGCGAGTCTAAATGCGAATCAATCGGTTAAAGTGGTCTTTTCGCCTACGGTTTTGGCGGAAACAGAAGTCAATATTCAAAAGTTAGGACAAGCTTTACAGGTGCAATTTGTTTCATCTGATGTAAAAAGTATTGCCTTTATTCAATCGAATCAGTTAGACCTACAAGGCTATTTACAAAGCAATTTAAAGCAATTTGAAGAGGTACACGTATCTTTGAAGGAAATGGATAATGACCTGGATCAGCCCAAGGATGGTCGGTCACGTAATCGCAACGAATATCAGTCCTTGGAAGATGATGAGGATGAGCAATAACGATGGAGGCCTTTAAACCGAGTTGCAATTTATTGCCTTTGTATGTGCACCTTAGTCGAAATTGGTACAATTCGTTACCGTTTTCGCACTTAGATTTAGCGCATACGCTTAATTTAGGACGAGAGCAACAAGCCCAATGTATTGCCTGTTTAACGTATACGTTTCAAGAGACCGAAGTACAATTTTTCGTTCCAAGCAATGGTTTATGTGCTTTTCTGGATCCGCAACTTGAAAGCATGGATTTAAAAGATCTTTCTGGAGATCTAAAGACGATCTTGTTAAATACCTTACAGACGAATATTGCGAGCATTTTTGCGCAGTGGAAGCTTTCTTTAACGCCTAAAAAAGTGGAATTATGGGAAGAAGAGAAACCCTGTTCTAACCTTGTACAATGCATCATAAATCGCGAAGATACACCGATTTATTCGCTTTATATAAACGCTGAAAATCTTCCGCTAAATACTTTGGATTCTCTTTTTAAAAGCATTGAACCTGCAAATGAGGGTGAAGGTTTGGTTTTCCCTTTTGTAATCGAACGTGCACAAACGCAGCTTTTGTTGCAAGACGTTAAAACTTTAAATTTGGGTGATGTCTTACTGGTTAAGGACGGACAAACATATTTTAAATTTCGATGGAAAAACTTTGCATTTCAAGCCGATTGCGAAGGTCAAACAATAACTGTAAAATCTTTAATTATGGACGATGATTATGGACGAAAATAACGATTTACCAGCGGGTATTATACCTGAAGAAACACCACCAGAAACGGAAGAAGTTTCAGAAGAAATCGAAGAGACGCCTCAGCCTCCGGAAGAAGAGGAGACTAGTGAACCGGTTTCGGTTACCGGTCAAGATGCGCTGCAGACCATGCCCGTAACGATTACTTTTATGGCAGGTGAGCAGACCCTATCGCTTGAACAAGTTAAACAGTTACATGAAGGTTATACGTTTGAACTTGATAAAAAGCCTAGTGATACCCTTCAAATCCTTGCCAACGGTCGTTGTATTGGTGAAGGCGAATGGGTACAAATCAACGAACATTTAGGTGTTCGTATCACTCAACTCAATTTAAAATAAGATGCCATTTAACGATTCGTTTATTTACGATCCAATGGGGATTATTATTCTCCTCATTGTATTATCCTTAGGACCTTTTGTTGCCATGATGATCACTTCTTTTATGAAGTTGGTCGTTGTTATAAATCTGTTGCGACAGGCAATGGGTTTGCAGCAAGTTCCACCAAATATGGTTGTCAATGGCCTTGCATTGATTTTAACGCTTTATATCATGGCTCCGACCTTACAAGAAGGGATTTATCGTATGGTACAGTCGCGCGATGTCCTCAATCAGCGTAAGGGCAATAACACAACGTTTGAGCTTCCAGAAGCAATGAAACCTTATCGTAAAGAACAATCGAACGAAGCTAATTTTTTAAACAACCTGGTTTCTGGAGAAGAAAGTAAAACGGAACAACTAAAAAATCAAACAGAGGATCTAAAAGCGATCTTTGGTTACACCAAACAACCCTTTGTGGATTTTCTTATGAAGCATTCAACGCCCAAACATCGTGCTTTTTTGATCCATGTAGCGAAGCGTTTATGGCCAAAATCCTTTGTAAAAGACATTAAAGATTCCGATCTTATTATCTGTGTCCCGGCATTCGTTTTAACGGAATTAACAGCTGCCTTTGAAATCGGATTTCTCATTTATTTACCCTTTATCGCAATCGACCTTATTATCTCCAATATCCTTCTCGCAATGGGTATGATGATGGTTTCGCCAATGACCATTTCACTTCCGTTTAAACTCATGCT
>CAZIZB010000026.1:0-8007 GCA_964543635.1 uncultured Opitutales bacterium
CGTTCATGCAATTGCATCCTACAGCCGCCCTTAAATATAATTGTTCTTCAGCATCGTATTCAGCACATGTGGGCATCGTACCGATAATGCGTCCTCGCATTCCCGCTGTACCAAAATCAATACGTTTAAAAAAGCGGTTATTTAACTCTTCCCAAGCTTCTTTTTCAACGAGTTCTTGGACACTTTTTACAGCAAATTCAGGCAAGTTTTCTGTACGAATAAATTCAAGAATATTCTCAAATGTTGACTTTAATAACAGATCTCCTTTAAAAGCCTTTTCCAAACGTTCTATGAGTGTCTTCATGATCCTCCTCCAAATACAATCCTTCTAATTCTTCGTACTTACGAGGCATACAGTCCCATTTTTTAGAAAATTCACGAGCATCTTCAGCAAATAATGGACTTACCTCTAGGAGCCTATTGTTAAGCTGAATGCACTTTTCTGCAAGCTTTTTCTCATCAAAAATGCACTTTTCTCTCAACCAACGCAACCAACAACGGGTTTGATCTCTTAAGCAGGTTTCAGGAGTATCATTTCCGGTCGCATTTTTTACCGGACTAAATTCATCTTCACGTGCAACTTCAAGCAGCAAAGGATTATGGGCATAAGGCAAGGCATCAAAAATAAAACTCTCTAACTTGTAAACAAGCTGCTTACATTCCTCTTGAGAATCCGGATTCCAAGCTTCCATTTGTTTTGCAATCGCATGATAAGGTAGTTTTATTTCTGTAGCTTTTTTAATAAAGGCCAAAGATAAAAGATGTATAGCAGTGTTGCCATACCGAAAAACAAGTTGTCCTAAGCTATCCTGTTTTTGAGCCAATTCATCTGGCAATTCAGAGTATTCTACTAAACGTAACCCATTACCTTCTTGAACAAACACCCCTACACGCTCCTCTGGATTTCTCTTGGCAATAACTTTTGTCGAAAAATCTGAGTTTTCTGAAAGATGCAAACCCAAAAATAAAGTATCCCCTAAAATAACAAGCGGATTGTCGACTTGAAAATAACTAATCGTTTTTACACCCCAATCTTCTAAAGCATCCAATAAATCACTTCTTTTCAGCGCATTAAAGACTCCTCCGTGGCCATCAGGGAAATAACGTACAGACCCATTTTCTTGGATTAAACAACGATTTTGGCTATCAAAAGCAGGAACCGTTCCTTGCTTAAAAAAATGAATGTACTTCAAATTATACCAATTGTTTTGCTGAAAAGCTGCAACGGTAGCCTCATGCGTATCCTCACTCGTCATAATCAACCAGTGAAAAGGTCTTCCATAACGCCGTTGTAATGCAATCAATTTTTCGGCGAATACTTGAAATAAAGGTTTTCTTTTTAGGGGAGTTACGGGAAATAAGCCTTTAGGGCCATCAAAATTCAGACGTGTTCCTAACCCTCCAGCAACGGTTAAAAAAGCGACTTCGCCATTTTTAAAGCAATTTTCACCTTCAATCCTCAAGGCCTCATTTAAATGATTTTTATCGAAACAATGAGGACATGTCCACGATTGTTTCTTACCTAAAAGACCAGGCTTCGACCGATTTAAGGCCTGCAAATAAGTAGACCAATCTTCAAGTGTTTTTTCTTCAAATGACTTCTGAAAGCACACTTTTTGAGCTTGAGGTAAGCACGACAAAAAATGTTCTAATTGTTTTTTCAAAACGAATTTAATTGTAATCGTTAATACATTTCTTGTGCGTCACGCTCTCTCAATTCTTCGTCAATCTCGTTTAGCAATTGAAATGTTCGATGAGCCTTATCCAAAGCAGCATCCCAAACAAAAAACAACTGCGGCATGTGCTTTAAGCGTACCATTTTAGCTACACGGTATTGAATAGCCTTACGTATTTTCTTCAAAAATTCGAAAGATTTTTTCTTTTCTTCGGGACTAAACACAGAAAAATAAACATCCGCCGCTTTCAAATCTGCTGTTGCTTTTACTTGAGTAATCGTAATGCTTACGGCTTCTGCTGTAAAATTTTGATGCAAATAATCACTAATGGCACGCTTCAAAAGCTCATTAACGCGAATAATTCTAAAGTTTTCCATAATTACAGATCCGGTTGTCGCGATACCATTTCATAGCATTCAATCACGTCACCTTCTTGGAAGGTTTCTGCTAAATTACTCAACTCAATACCGCATTCGTAGCCAGATTTAACCTCTGTAACATCCTCCTTAAAGCGCTTCAACATTTGAATATGCGTATCCGCAAGAATCTTTCCAGAACGAATCAGTCGTGCAGCTCCATCGCGAATCATACGACCTGCAACCACCATACAACCTGCAATTTGATTCTTCGAAAGCGCAAAAACTTTACGAACCTCAGCGGATCCCAACTTGTTTTCTGACCATTCTGGATCCAATAACTCGCGCATAGCATCCTTAACCTGATCAATTAGCTCGTAAATGATATTATGCTGTAAAATGCGAATTTGATGATGTTTTGCAGCTGCTTGAACACCATTTTCAAGACGCGTATTAAACCCAACAACAATAGCTTGAGCAGCATGGGCTAAATTTACATCATTTAAGTTAATTTGGCCCACTTGTGCGTCCACAATTTCCAAGGAAACCTTCTGGCTTTGAATCGCCATCAAGCAATCCGACAAAGCCTCAACACTGCCATGTACATCTGCACGTAGAATTACCTTCAAAACCTTCTTTTCAGTTGATTGAATGGCGGCCATCAATTCCTCAACATTCTTGACTTTGTGCGTATTATTGGCTTCTTCCTGCTTCAACTGACGTGCTACCTCTTCGGCTTCACGACGTGCCTCTTTTTCGTTTTTAACAACACGGAAATTAGCTCCAGCATCCGGTGCGCCCGACCAACCTAAAATCTGAACAGGTGTTGCTGGCGTAGCTTCTTTCATTTTTTCGCCATTTTCATTTAAAAGCGCACGAACTTTACAAAAATGAGGTCCACAAACAAGCACATCCCCAGGCTTCAAAGTACCTTTATTGACGATTACTGTAGCTGTTGCTCCACGTCCTACCTCAATCCGAGACTCAATAATAACACCTTCTGCAGAACCTTTCGGATTGGCCTTCAATTCCATCATTTCAGCTTGCAAAAGCACTAACTCCAACAACTTAGAAACATTCGTTCCTTTAAGCGCAGAAATACCTGTACAAAGTGTTTCACCTCCCCAATCTTCCGAAGTAATGCCATGTTTTTGCATTTGTTGCTTGATCTTGTCCTCGTTAGCACCCTTGGCATCGATCTTATTGATTGCAACAATAACCGGAACATTCTCCTTTTGGGCGAATTGTAAAGCTTCTTCCGTTTGAGGCATAAAACCATCGTCAGCAGCTACCACAAGAATAGCAATATCGGTAACAGTGGCACCCCGTTGACGAATTTTCGAAAAAGCAGCATGCCCTGGTGTATCCAAGAATGTAATCTTCTTACCTTCATACTCTACCTGATAGGCACCCACGTGCTGAGTAATACCTCCCGCTTCCTTAGCTGCAACATGGGCCTTGCGAATATAATCTAACAAGGTTGTTTTTCCGTGGTCTACGTGCCCTAAAATACAAACAATTGGTGGACGTGGTTCTAGATACTTAAGCTCATCTTCTTGCCGCTTTTTTTCCTCATCTATCTTCTTTTGTTGAGGATTTTCTACGGTTGGTGTACGATGCTTAAAAATGAGTTCAACCTTATACTTATTGGCAATTTTTTGAGCAATTGTCTCATCAATAGTTTGATTCATGGAGGCAAAAATACCTTGCTCCATTAATTCTGAAATCAAACGAAAAGGCTTTATATTCAATAAATTTGCAAAATCACGAACTACAATCGGCGGCTTCAAGGTTATTTGACGAACTTCTTGAGGTTCATCTGCCTTTACTTCAGTCTTAGCCTGTAAGTTAGCTCTTGGTTGAATTTGAGGGGCTCGCATAATCGGCGGCTTTGGCATCAATAAATTTACTTTTGGCAAAACAACCGAATTCTTAGGAGGCAATTTTGGCATCTCCAATTTAGTCGCTAAATCCAACTTTTTTTCTTCTGCTTTTGGGCTAACAGGCTCACGTGGTGCAACTGGACTTGCATTTGCTACGATTAAAGTATTTGGCTTTTTAGGAAGTGCAGGCGCAGTTTTAACAGTAGTAGACGCGGGTTTGGTAACGGACACTTTTTCGGCAGGCTTCTTCTCCGTAATAAGCGCCTCAGAAGCTTTCTGTCCTTGATTTTGAAATTCCTTTAAGAATTCTTCAGCGTAAAGATTAGGTATGGTACTGGAAGGACTTTTGACATCCATTCCTCTTTTTTGAAGTAGCTCAAGGACTTTTTTGTTTTCCATATTGAGCTGACGCGCCAACTGATAAATCCTTACACTCATAATTACACCAACTTACTATTACTTAGTTAAAACTTCTTTTGCTTCCTTCAAAATAGCGCTTGCTTCTTCAGTCGTAATACCACAGGCCACCAAATCGCCTTCTGTCACACCTTCAAAAGCTTCCAAACTGGTAATACCCATTTCCACCAATTGAGCCGCAGTTTGACTGGTAATCGAAGGCAATTGCGAAAGGACTTGCATGGCATGAACCTTCTTTTCTTCAAACCCAAACTCAATTCGCTGCAAACGATTAACTTCAATTTGCCAATTCAACAAACGCGACGTTAACCGTAAATTCTGCCCTTTCTTGCCTACAAAAATCGCAAAATCTTTTTCCTCTAACTCGAAACGAATAATGTGATTATCTTCGTCAACAGAAATGGACAATGGCGTTGCAGGACGCACTGCTTCACGCAATAAAACTAAAATATCGCTCGAATAACGAATGACGTCTATTTTTTCTTGCCCTAACTCCTTTAAAACATTCTTGATA
Organism: uncultured Opitutales bacterium; assembly: GCA_964543635.1. Classification (GTDB taxonomy): domain Bacteria; phylum Verrucomicrobiota; class Verrucomicrobiia; order Opitutales; family UBA9783; genus JBKSMP01. The sequence goes on from CAZIZB010000026.1 coordinate 4,847, forward strand.
CGGGAACCGCGTGTACCCACACAAGCTCCAACAGGATCGATTTTGCTGTCTTTTGTATCAATGCAAATCTTTGTTCGATAACCCGGATCACGCACAATAGCACGAATAACAATCGTTCCTTCCGCTAATTCCAAAACTTCATTTTCTAGTAATTTGCGAACGAAATCAACATGACTACGTGTGATAATTAATTCTGGTCCTCTCGGCGTGTTCTTAATTTCTTGAAGTAAGCAACAAATACGTTCTCCGGGTACATAATCATCGCTCCAAATCGCATCTTTTCGGTGTAAAACCGCTTCGGCTTTACCAAAATCAATAGTCAAATCACCTTTGTCCTTATAGCGAACAATCCCTGAAATAATGGTGCCTACACGATCTTGATACTGTTCATAGATGTGTTCTTTTTCGAAGCGACGAATTTGTTGCATGATCGACTGACGCGCTGTTTGAGCTGCAATACGGCCCAAATAAGAAGGATCTATCTCTTTTTCAAAGATGCCTCCTAATTCTACATTGGGATCGGATTGTCTTGCTGTTGTAATATTGATTTCGTTAACGGAGTCGCTTACCGAATCAACAACTTTTAATTGTGCCCAAGCCTTCAAACTTCCCGTACGTGGATCGATTTCAACACGTACGTCTTGCCCTGAATTCAAACTCTTTTTAGCCGCATTGCTTACTGCAGCAGCAATGGACGCAATCATGACATCACGACTAATGCCTTTTTCCTTCTCCATGTATTCTAGGACAGATAATAATTCGCTTCTCATAGGATTACTATAATAAAAAAACTTTTTAGCGACATTTGTCAATCATTGCCTCAAGTTTTTAACAAAGAAGCGTTTTAAAGGTCCATTTTAATTGTTTCGTTGTAGTATACAAAATACATTTACAGAGCTTAATCCTACGATCAGCAGAATTAAGCTCTTTTGTGCCATTTTTATTAAAAAAATTTCACTTTTCCTTTACATAGTTTACGCAATTATCATACCACTGTTTAAAGAATTGATAATTCGGTTCTCCTGTTTCAAGACGCATAGCAACTCCTCGAGGAACACGCGTAAAATCTGTAAACTCAGGTTCCGGAAAATTCTGCAATCTGAGAGCAGATATTAAATATTGAATACATTCTGGCAAACGATAGAATCTGTTATCCTTATCCCAATCAGGTGATAAATCTACATTTTCTCCCCCCACTGATTTCATTTTTAAATCTCCACAAAGATTATCTAAAACATTAGAGTAATCACTAATATCAAAAGCTATAAGTTCCTCAAGAGAATAATATTGTAAATTAGATGATTCAGCTGCTCGTGAACAAAATGTATTAGCAGAAGGCAGAAAGCTCTTTACAAAGTTAAATTGAAGTAATCGTTCACGATTTTTAGTTCTTAAGAGATCTAGTAATAGGGCTCGATAAAGCATATCGTTTTTCGCATAGGATATATCTACTCCTGATATATGTATACCTCTAAAAACATCAAGACTATGACTTAATTTAGATATTAATCCTTGTACTTGTATGTCTTTTATTGTTTCAACCTGTACAGGTTGATTAACTTGTGGTGGTATATTGGTTGGTATCATGTTTGTTTTCCTTTGGTATAAAATTTTCGTCTTTTATACAACCTGAAGCTCGCAGATTAAATCGACGAGCTTCAGACGAAAATAATTAGAACTTTTCGAAAACTATCAAATGTGCAAAACTCATCTTTCGAAGAATTTTTTTGTATTTTCGAACCAAGTTTTAAAAAAGTCTGGATTTGGTTTCCCATCCTCTAGGCGAATAGGAATATCCTTTGGCACACGATCAAAATTTGTAAATTCCGGTTCTGGAAAGGTAGGATCAATTGCCAAAAGATCGTATATCGCTTGCATTATATCTGGACATTCAGCTACGGATTCTGTCCTTTTTATATTAATCCCTTCTTTTCCAATCTTAGACTCTTTAATAAGATCATATAACTTACTAAATTCATAATCATCAATATGATATTTTAAAAATTCATAAGGCGAATCTGCTTGAACAACACATCTGTCTCTACAATCCCATAATACTATTGCCATAAGTTGGAATTTGAAAATTTCTTTATAATTCTTTGTGTTAGCGAGATCATAAAAAATAGCCCGACCTACTAAATCACAATAAGATTTTAACTCTTCTGATTTCTCTTTTATAGATCTTTCACAAATACCTTTCAGTTTTTGGATAAGATCTGCTTTTTGATCTATTTTTTGTATCATAATTTGTTCTTGTTGCTGATTTTCCGGTAATATACACATTTACTACTTCCTTTCATTTATAATGTTATTTTTGTTCACTTTTTTGAGAATTTTGAGCTGGAGGCTGTGAAAGTTTTTCCTTATCGATTATCCCATCATTACGAAATACAAACATAATTTTCTCCCATATTTCTAGATCTGTTTGATTTGCAAAAGGTCTATAACCATTTGATACATTTTTAGCAAGAATATTTGTTTGTGTACCTCCGCCTTGAAAAATAAAAAATCGATCTTTTATTATTCTTTCACCATTTTCAACATTGGTTTCTTTATACTCTCCAATTTGGCTAGCGATTGTGCCTTCTGCAAAATAAATCTCAATATCATTAGGTACAACCAAGACGGCCATATTACCATCACCATTCCATTTAAAATTTACACCAAGTTTATCGTATAAATCTTTTGCATTTGTAACAGCTGAATTAATATCACCTGCATTACACCAACAAGGCCGTAAAGGTGATTGTCCTTTTCCAAATACACGCACAAAAACCGATCCAGGTTTAGCTTTCTTAATAGTAATATCCCCAGAATATGTATCTGCTTCCGCACATAATTGATTAGTATATTCATTAATAGGAAAATCTTTTGGACAATGTATTTTAAATAATTTTTTAGAACTATCTTTAAATTTCACATCATAAGTATCTACGGAATCCTTAGTTTTTTTTGTAGTAAAATTTATATCCGCTATTTGCGTATTTTGTTTATTTTTTACTGCTTTATCTGTACCCAACTGATCTAATTCTAAGTTTATACCAGCGTTTATACATTCCTGATCATTTGCAAGTGGATCTTGTCCTGTTTGACTACCATTATCTGATTCCTTAAAAAAACCAACCGTACCTTTAAAGCCTGTTGTATTTCCTACGTGATTT
>CAZIZB010000027.1:0-7955 GCA_964543635.1 uncultured Opitutales bacterium
AATTTTGCTTGCAAGAGTGGAATGAAAATTTTATTTTGAGTACGTGCGCTATAAGGAGTTTTTAATTGCGATAATTTTTTGTGCATTAAGCATTGGGGTTTGTTGGATTATTCAATATGTTGAATATAAGCCTGCATTTAAAATAGGGATTAATGCTCATTCGGGATCGGAATATTTACAGGTTGCTTTAGAGCAAAAATATTTTGAAAAAGCGGGTTTGCGAGTAAGGTTTGTGGAATTTGGTTCTTTGCAAGATGTTCAGCAAGCATTTGAATGGCAGCAAATAGATGCAATGATTTGCCCATTTGTAGATGCGATGGTTATGCAATGCAAAAATAGTAATTATGATTCTAAAATTATTTTATTTACGTCTTATGATAAAACGCAATTTTCATGGGATTTAATGGCATGTTCTACTATAAAATCGATAAAGGATTTAAAAGGGAAGAGGGTAGGCGTTGAGATTAATTCTTTCAGTAATTATGTGCTTTGTCGTGCCTTAAGAACACAGGGGTTAACGTTACAGGATATTGAAATTGTGCCTATTGATCCCACTGCTCATTTAACTTTTTTAAAAAATGAAAAAGTCGATTGTGTAGTAACTTATTGGCCCTTTATTAATGATTTGAAAGTTTTAGAAAACGATTTGCATTCTATTTATTCTACAGAAGAATGGCCACGAGAAATGAAGCTTAATGTGTTGTTAATACAGCAAGGCAAATTGAGAGTTTTTCGTAAGCATTTAAGTCGATTTATTGGTAAATGGGATGAAATTTTATCTGTTTATAAAAGGGAGTATGCTCATTATCATTCTCCTGTAAGTTTTATGAATTTACCTGATTATTATGCACCTTTAAGGACAATACATCAACTTCCTCTTAGTGACCAAATTTCATTGATTTGTAATAATCGTTGTATTTTAGATTTAATGCAAAATATAAAAACAGAAATGCTGGTACATAATCGTTTAGAATATAATGCGCCCTTTGAATCGATATTTGATTCTTCGGTCATTCGTAATTCTTTAAAGCAATAAACAATGAATTTTGGATTTTTTAAGAATTTTAAAACAGGTCCCTTAAAGGTAAAAATTTTATTTCCATTAATTGTTTGTGCATTTTTTTGTGTGGCTGGAATTATCCTTTTTTCAAGGTATTTTTATTCCAAACACTTGTTGAATAGTGCGATTACACGTGGGCAACAATTAGCGCATTCATTGGGAACATGTGTTCAAATTGTACATTATCCTTATGAGCTACAACGAATTGTATATGCTTTTGCAAGTGAACAACATATTCGTTTTATTGCCGTTTTAGGTGGGACGCCTTTAAGAGTTTTAGCTTGTAATCGAAATGCTTTAAAGAACAAACCTTGGCAACATCGTAATTTACCAGAGGGTATTCGCTTGCCTAATTTCCCGCAGGAGCAGGATGCTTATGATTTACTTCCTGAACGTTTTTTGTTTAATTATGCCTTGGCCTTTCATGTTGCCCCTAATTCGTGTATTACAGGTGATCCGGTTTACATTGTCATGCAAATTAGTACTTATTCTTGGCAAAAAGAACTTCTACAACAGAATTTCATAGTATTTATTTTCTCTTTATTTATTTTAATTGCCCTTATTGTTGTAAGTGTTACGCAGATAAATTTTTGGATTTTGAAGCCTTTGCAAGCGATTCAGCGACAAATGAATAAGCGCCGGTTAGGAAATGTTTTTGCGATGGCTCCAGTTTTGTATAAGGATGAAATAGGAGATCTTTCAAATACGCTTAATGAAATGATCCGCTCACAAGAAAAAACGGAAAATTTGTTTCAAAAGATTGTAGATATTGCTCCTATCCTTATGTGGACCACCAATGAAACGAATTCTCATTTTTATTTTAATCAACGGTGGTGTGAGTTTACTGGGCAGAAGTATCTTTCTTATACGGATTGGTCTTGGTTGAAATTCCTTCATCCAAGTACGGCGCGTCATTATCAGAAAGCGTTTTTAGAAGCTCAAAAAATGCGTAAAGCAACTGTTTTTGAGTGTCGAATTAAGGGCGTAAATGGTGATTCACGCTGGATGCTTTGTCAAAGTGTACCACGGATTCTTTCAGATGGGCATTTTGAGGGATATATTTCGTGTTTAGTAGATATTACCGAACGAAAAGAGAACGAAAAACGTTTGGCAAATTACGCCGAAAAATTGGCTAAGGCACGTGATGCTGCCTTAAAGACAATGCATGATAAGACTGCCTTTTTAGCAACGATAAGTCACGAATTACGTACTCCAATTAACGGAATTTCTGGTTTTACGCATTTATTGAAGGAAACCCCTCTAAATGCAGAACAAAGCGATTATGTAAATACGATTGCATCAAGTACGCAACTTTTATTGGATTTGATAAATCAGGTGTTGGATCTGTCTAAAATTGAGGCTAATAAGTTGACCTTAGAACCTATTAATTTCCATTTGGATAGCTGTATTCGTGAAGTTTGTACCTTATTTCAACCGTCCTTGCAAAAAAAGAATTTAACCTTGTCCGTATGGCAACATCCTCAATTAGAATCATGGCTTGTCGGTGATCCACAACGTTTACGTCAAATTTTAATGAATTTGTTAAGTAATGCGATAAAGTTTACAGCAGAAGGAACTATTTTCTTGAGATTGACAGGTCGTTGGATATCAGAATCCGATTATCAGCTGTTTGTTTCGGTGAAAGATCAAGGTTGTGGTATCCCCAAAGAAGATCAAGAACGTATTTTTGAAGCCTTTGAACAAGTCGCTTATCAAAATAAAGGAGGTACCGGTTTAGGTTTATCCATTACGCAATCGCTTATTCATTTGATGGGAGGCGGTAAGCTTAAGTTATACAGTAAGCCCCAACAAGGTTCTATCTTTTACTTTAGCATCCGTTTAAAACGAGGAACGCCACAAGCTTTACCTAAGACAGAAGTTGTGGGATCCATTGTGCCAATGGCTGTCCCAACTACGAATACGATCGTTGCTAAGGTACTTTTAGTAGAAGATAATCGTGAAAATCAGAAGGTAGCTCAAAGAATTTTAGAGAAAAAAGGTTTTGATGTTACGATTGCAGAAAATGGTGTGCAATGTCTAGATTGGTTGCAAACGCATTTCGTAGATATCATTATTATGGATATTAATATGCCCGAAATGGATGGTTTTGAAGCAACTCAACATATTCGTTCAGGTGAATGTGGACTTGATAAAGCCGGTATTCCAATTCTCGGTTTAACAGCTCGTGCCTTACAAGATACCTATGATCAAGCGATTGCAATTGGTATGAATGCCTTGCTTACAAAGCCGTTCGAGCCGCAAGGTTTGCTCAATAAAATTTATGAATTGATAAACAAATAAGCGGATTTCTGCGAAAGTTTTTAAAAAATCTTGTTATTGTATCTTAAAATTGATTGGATTAATTAAGATGAAAAAAGTCTCATTATTGTCACTTTGTATCCATTATTTGTCGCATCGAAAGTTTTTGTTTATTTGTGCGGTTATTTGCGGGGGTATTTATGGGCTTATGAGTGGTCTTGGATTGCCACTTATTTTTGAAAAAGTTTTTAAGAATATTTTTGAAAATCCTGAAAATTATAATGTAGGTACTATTTTGTTTATTGCTGCAATGGTGCCTCTAGGATTTTTTGTAAGGGGTCTTTTTGGGTATTTAAGTACGTTTTGGATGAATCGTTGCGGTTTGGAAGTTCTTACCGAATTGCGATCCGATATTTTTAAAAAATTGCAGTACCTTCCTTTAAGTTTTTTTGAGAAAAAAGCTTCGGGTGATCTTATTCATCGTGTGGTTTCAGATCCTAAAAGTGTGCAAGATGTGTTGTTGGAAATGGCATCAGAAGCGATTAAGCAGCCTTTGCAGATGATTATGGCTTTTGTAGGACTTATCTATTTTTCAGTAAAACATTGTAATGCCGCTTTGCTTGGAATTTTTCTTGTCGCAATTCCTATTTGTTTTTTGCCTGTACGCTTATTGCGTTCTCGCGTTAAGAATAATAGTCGTTTAATGCAGCAAGCAGAGGCAGAGGTTACGGCATGCGTTTCAGAAAACTTGCAAGCAGCGCAAGAAATTCGTAATTTTTGCATGGAAGAACGCGCTCTAGCACGTATAAAAGCCATTATGCAAAAGCTTACAAAACGTATTGAGTTAATGGTTATGTGGCAAAAAATGCAGCAGCCGCTCATGGAGATTGTTTCTGCAGGCATTATTTCAGTTATTTTTATTTATGCTTATTGGAAAAAAATCCCATTTTCGATTTTTAGTGCAATGGGAACGGCTTTGTACTTTGCGTTTGATCCTATTAAGAAGATTACCAACTTAATCGGTTCTATGCAACGAACGACGGGAGCTTTAGAACGCATTGTAGATATTTTAAATCAGCCGCTTAGCATTCAATCCCCACAAGCGGGTTTTAAGACAAATACTTGTGATGGAAGCTTTCAATTGGAAAATGTTTGTTTTAAATATGCTAGTTCGGAAGAAAATGTTTTAAATGCAATCAATCTCGAGATTTCGTCGAAACAGTTCTGTGCATTAGTTGGGCCAAGTGGGGCAGGAAAGTCGACGTTTATTAAGCTATTGCCGCGTTTGTATGATGTTTCTAATGGTAGTATTCGTTGTAATGGTGTGGAACTACGAGAATGGGATTTGGAGGCTCTTAGAAAGCAGATTGCTATTGTTTCGCAGGCAACAGTTTTATTTAATGATAGCATTTTTAATAACCTGCGAATTGGAAAGCCGGAAGCAAGCGATGCTGAGGTTATTGGAGCTGCGAAACTTGCTTATGCGCACGATTTTATCATGGAAGCGGGTGGCTATGATGTGATGATTGGGGAAAATGGTAATCGTTTTTCAGGCGGTCAACGTCAGCGTTTGGCAATTGCGCGCGCTTTTCTGAAAAATGCACCGATTCTTGTTCTGGATGAAGCAACATCTGCGCTTGATTCTGAAAGCGAATTTTGTATAAAAAAGGCGATTGAAAAGATTGCAGAAAATAAGACCGTTATTGCGATTGCGCATCGTATCAGTACGATTCAAAATGCGGACTGTATTTTTGTTTTTGATCAGGGGAATTTAGTGGGGCAAGGGACGCATAATCATCTTTTAGAGAAAAATAAACTTTATCAGCAATTGGTTGCTAAACAGCTTTTAAACACATGAATACGATTGAAGTGATTGCACGTGGGGTGCTTATACAGGATGGACACTTGCTCGTTTGCCGTCCTGTTGGTAAAAACTATTGTTATCTTCCAGGAGGCCATGTGGAATTTTTTGAAACTGCTCAAGAAGCCCTTCAACGTGAATGGCGGGAGGAGTTGGATTGTTCTTGCGAAGTAGGGTCTTTCTTGAATTTTTTCGAAGAACATTTTATCGATTCGGATGAGCGAAAACATCACGAATATACGTTTTTATACCGCGTTAATTGTGCTTCATTGCGCGCAAATGAAGATGTAAAAAGCAATCAAGCACATATTGCTTTTGAATGGGTGCCTGTAAAAGAGTTACATAAGCACCCCTTGTTGCCCAAACGTATGCAAACCTACCTTATTGCTTTAAACACTCCAGAAGCAATTGATCGATAAGCTCTACCGGTGCTTTTCCTTGTGTTTTACGCATCATTTGGCCTTTGAGTACATTGATAGCTTTTTCTTTTCCGGCACGGAATTCAGCTACTGGTTTCGGAAATTCGACGATCGTTTCTTGGCATAACTTACGCAAAGCTTCAACATCGACTTGCATTTCCAGGCCTTTTTCGCGTACAATTTCTTTCGGAGATGTTCCCGTATTGAACATTTCCAAGAAAACTTCCTTAGCGCTTTGTTTAGATAAAACTTTATCGTCAATCAACTGTACAAGTTCTGCAACGGCTTGTGGGGTTAATTTAAGTTGTTGCCAAGCGGAATTTAGGTCCTGGCCAGATAATTCGCGTAGTAAGTCATTTGCAATCCAGTTCGCAATTGCAAGTGGATTTTTGTTGTAAACAGCCAAAGCAGCTTCGAAAAAGTCGCTTAGCTTCTTTTCTGGACAAAGTACAGAAGTGACTGTATAGGGCAATTCTAACTCCTTTAAATAACGTTCTTGTTTAGCAAAAGGTAATTCAGGAACGTTTGCGACCTGTTCAGCAATAAGTTCTTCAGATAACACGATAGGGCACAAATCTGGGTCTGTGAAATAGCGATAATCATGCGCATCTTCTTTGGAACGCATGGTATAACTGGTCGCTTTATCGGCATCCCAACGACGTGTTTCTTGTTCTACTTTGCCTCCGGATTCCACACAAAGAATTTGACGCTTAATTTCATGTTCGATGCCGTTGCAAACACCGGAAATGGAATTCAAATTCTTTAATTCTACCTTAGTGCCTAAATAATCTGCGCCTACAGGACGAATACTGATATTAGCATCACAGCGCATTTGTCCTTTTTCCATATCGCAGTCAGAAGCACCAATGTACTTCAAATGCATTTCCAAGGACTTCAAATAAGCAAAAACTTCGGCAGTTGAATGCATGTCGGGTTCTGAAACAATCTCAATAAGAGGTGTTCCAGCACGATTGTAGTCGATCCAGCTTTCGTCTGCGAAATGGGTTAGCTTCCCCACATCTTCTTCTAAATGGATTCGATTTAAAGCGACTTTACGATGCTTTCCTTGAATATTACGTGCAGGACCTTCCAGCTCAATTTCGACAAATCCACCCGCGCATAAAGGCTGATCATATTGCGAAATTTGGTAGTTTTTAGGAGCATCGGGATAAAAGTAATTCTTACGATCCCATTTGCATTTACGAGCAATTTTGCAGCCAAACACAGAGCCGACTTCGACCGTCTTTAAGATAGCGGCTTTATTAAGTACCGGTAAAGTTCCAGGCAAGCCAAGAACAACTTCATCTACTAAAGTATTTGGGGCTTGTCCGTACTGATACGCCACTTGTGTAAATAGTTTTGTACGTGTTTTTAACTGAACATGTACCTCTAATCCAATAACAACTTCGTATTTTTCCATAGTCTTAGAATTGTGGCGTTTGTAAATTAAAATCGTGATGCGCTTCAAAGTCGCGCGCAATAGACAACAAAGAACTTTCGTCGAATGGGCGTCCTATGAGCTGCATTCCAATCGGTAAGCGACTTTTCGTAAAGCCACATGGAATGGAAATGCCTGGAAGACCAGCCAAATTGACTGAAATTGTGTAAATGTCGCTCAAATACATGGCAAGCGGATCGGAAGTGCGTTCGCCTTTTTTGAAAGCAGGTACGGGAGATGTCGGTGTTACAATAGCATCAACCTCTTTAAAAGCCTCCATAAAGTCATTGTAAATAAGACGACGAACCTTTTGTGCTTTTCCATAAAATGCATCGTAATAACCGCTACTTAAAACGTAAGTTCCCAGTAAAATACGACGTTTGACTTCAGCACCAAAACCATCACTTCGAGACGCATCAAACACTTCGTTAATGTCTTTTGCGCTTGGACTGCGGTAAGTATAACGAATGCCATCATAACGTGCCAAATTTGAAGAAGCTTCGGCTGTTGCAACAATATAATATACAGGAACAGCATATTCGATGGACTTCAAATGAATTGGCTTGATCGCATAACCTTGCTGCTTGTAAAAGTCAATACTGGCTTCAATATTTGCACGAATCTCGGGATCCAGCCCTTCTCCAAAGTATTCTTCTGGGATACCCAAAGTCCACTTGCGTCCTAAATTTGCTTGCATGTCTGCTGTAAAATTAGGGACAGATTTGCGAGCGCTTGTGGCATCCTTTTCATCAGCTCCACATAAAACTTGTAGTAACTGAGCGACTCCTCCGACAGTTCTGGCAAAAGGTCCAGCTTGGTCTAAAGAACTGGCATAGGCAACAATTCCGTACCGACTAATACGTCCATATGTTGGCTTCATGCCTACGATTCCGCACAATGCAGCAGGTTGGCGAATAG
>CAZIZB010000028.1:0-7772 GCA_964543635.1 uncultured Opitutales bacterium
AATTCCCAATTTTATCCTTTACATAATCCGGTTTCTACAAGATAATAGAAATGTTCATGGGGTCGCAAATTGAATCTTTTTTATCGTTTTCATCGGTTCGTTTTCAATTAGATAACGGACTCTCTGTCATTTTTCTGCCAACAGAAAATACACGTGTTTTGGCACTTCAAATGTGGGTTAAAACAGGTAGTATTGATGAAGGAAATTATTTAGGATCCGGTATCTCACATTTCGTTGAGCACATGGTGTTTAAGGGGACAGAGCGCCGAAATTACGCCGATATTTTCAAGGAAACTCAAGCACAAGGGGCAAAGATTAATGCCTATACGTCTTTTGATCGTACCGTTTATACCTATGATGGTAGCATTGATTCTTTTGAGAAAGGATTGGATATTTTAGGCGATATGCTCTTTCATTCCGTTTTTCCAGAAGAAGAACTTGTTAAGGAAAGAGACGTTATTTTGCGAGAAATCAACATGAGTAATGACGATCCTGATGATCGGCTTAGTCAGATTTTATTTGAAACTGCATTTCGTCAACATCCGTATCGTTATCCCATTATTGGTATACGCAATCTATTTGAAAAATTGACGCGTGAAGATTTAATGCGTTACTGGCAATCCCGTTATGCGCCTAATAATATGACTTTAGTGCTTGCTGGAGCGCTTGATGTAGCCTTTGTTAAAGAAAAAGTACAGGAATATTTAGGGCAAGAAACGCCTCGATGCGTAACACCTGTCTTTATTCCAAGAGAACCGTTCCAACTAGCCGAACGTACCTATCAAGAATACAGTGATTATCAGTTAGTTCGTGGAGCCATAGCCTACAAAATACCTGGTATTGGACACAAAGATGGTGCGCGATTGCAGGTTCTTGCAAGCATTTTAGGGGATGGTGAAAGCTCTATCTTATACCAAAAAATGCGCGAAGAAAAGCAGTTGGTGTATAGTATAGACGTATCGTCTTGGATGGCAAATGGACAAGGTCTATTTTGGATCCAATATACCTGTGATCCTGGAAAACGTGAAAATGTGGAAGAAACTCTTAAAACTTATTTATCTGAATGGGTTGAAGCCGGTTTAACGGAAGCCAGTGTTCAAAAAGCTTTTAATCGAGCTCTTATGGCTGAATTAGATGCGCGCAAAACGGTTTCAGGAAAGGCACATCACGTGGGTTGGGCAGAAGTCAGCTTAGGTGATGAAAATTATCCTAAACATTATTTAGAGCAATTACAAAACCTAAGTGCTGCTTCGGTAAAATCGATTGTGCCTAAATATTTTAAAGAAATTTCTTGTACGCGAGTGGCCTTGGAACCACCTATACAGCAAGCAGAAGCTAAAACGATAACATCTTCCTATGATGCCCAAGAAAACATTGAAGTTTTTGAGGTTTGCGGTGTAAAAATCTTTATTCAACGCTGTACGGATTTTCCCAAAACCCATGTACAGGCTCTATTTAAAGGAGGTTGTTTGTATGAATCCGCAACTAAGCGTGGTATAACACAGCTTTTAGCTACTTTACTTACTAAAGACACTAAAACCCAGACGGCCTTGGAAATTGCTGAACAAATCGAGGCAATTGGTGGCCAAATCAATAGCTTTTCGGGCGTTAATCATTTAGGGTTTTCCTTGGAAGTATTGGCCAAAGATACCGAATTAGGCTGTAAAATCTTACAGAACGCTCTCACTGAGCCGCTATTTTTGGAAAAAGTGTTTGAGATTGAAAAACAAGCACAATTAGCCGCCTTACAAGAGCTAAAAGATGATGTTTTTTACTTAGGCTTTCAAAAAATTCGTCAACAGTTCTTCCAAGAACATCCTTATAATGTTGGCCAATTAGGAACTACAGAAGGTGTTCAAGCGATAACTTTGGAAGATGTAAAAAAGTATTTTGAACAGATTGTTGTTGCTAACAATTGTATTCTTTCGGTCGTTTCTCAGTTAAATTCGGCAACCTTATTAAGCATACTAAGGCCTTTATGTGAAAAATTGTCGCAAAAAACCTTTCAAGCTGTTACAGATCCATTTCCAGCATTAGAAGCCCGAAGGATTGAGGATGTGCTTAACAAGGAACAATCCATGGTGTTTAGTGCTTATCCAATTGCGGGAATAGCAGAAGAAGATTTTTATATTGGTGAAATTTTGGAAGAGCTTTTTAATGGCCTTTCAAGCTCTTTTGTTGAGGAAGTACGCGAAAAACGTGGATTAGCTTATACCGTAGGAGCTACACGCTTATTGGGCCTAAAGAATGGCATGTTCTGCTTGTTTGCAGGTACACAAAAAGAGCAAGTTCATATTGTCGAAGAAGAAATGTTTAAAGGCATTCGACGTGTTTTAGAACTGAAATTGACCCAGGAAGAATTCAATTTGTGTAAAACCTGCTTAAAAGTTAATCGGCAATTACGTCTACAAACGATTGGTCGTAAAGCGTTTGGTATTGGTTATAACGCTTTATTGGGCCTATCTATCGAACATTGGCTTGCTTATGATCAACAAATAGATGCAATCTCTTTAGAGGCATTTTATGACCGTTGTGCACCTTATTTAAGAGAAAATTTAGCAAACACACTTTTATTAACCCCATCTTCTAACTCATGAAAACAATTACTTATAGTTTATTTGCTTTATTAGCTTGCGGGAACTTGGTCTTAGGTCGTCCTACACCTGCTCCTTCGACACAAACCGTTTCGGCAACCTCTCGTACTGCCAGAGATTTGTTGCGCAAGTCCCTTAAGCAAGATTCACAAATAAAGCAAGGTGTATTAAAGAATGGCATTCATTATTATTTCTTGCCGAAAAAAGGAGAACGTCTTAGTTTGCGTCTCATGGTTAATGCGGGAGCTGCCATGGAAGAAAGCCACCACGATGGAATTGCCCATTTTATCGAACATATGACTTTTAATGGAACGACGCATTTTAAGCCGGGGACCTTGATTCAATATTTTCAAAAAAATGGTATGGGATTTGGTAATGATACAAACGCTTTTACAAGTTATTTGCATACCGTTTATCAAATTGATTTACCGAATAACTTGGAACAAAACCTACGAGAGGGGCTAACAGTACTTTATGATCAAGGCTTTGGATGCCTATTTTTACCTCAAGAAATTGATCGTGAACGCGGTGTTATCTTATCCGAAATGAGGACTCGAGATAATGCTGCTTATCGTAGTTATAAAGCCTCCGCGCAATTTTTTTGTCCAGAAATGCTTTTAGCTAAGCGTTTTGTTATTGGCTTAGAATCTACGATTAATACGTTTCAACAGAATGACTTTTTTGAGTTTTACAAGCGCTGGTATACAACCGATCGTATGCGTTTAATTATCACAGGAGATGCGGATTTTAAGTCGATAAAAAAGCTTGTAAACGAAATTTTTGGTAAGGCTTCCAAGTCTAAAAAAGTACTAAAAGATCCTGATTTGGGTTATTTAAAGAAGCAAGCTTTTTCAGTTGGTGTCCACAAAGATACGGAATTACCCAATGTAACCTTGTTATTAAGGGCTCAAAAAACAGCTAAAAGAGACGTTAAAACTTTAGCTGATTTACGTAAAGATTGCGCTTGGAAATTGATTGAAACGATGCTTCATCATCGCCTAGAAAGTTTAAAGAAAAAAACCAACTTACAAAATGCTTATTGTACTTATGGTTCTGATTTAAATGTTCTGGAAGGTTGCGATTTAACCTTTTGTTGCCCTAAAGATCATGTGTTTACTTTGGTTAAAGAATTGGAAAAATTCAGCCGTCGCATTTCTACGTTTGGATTTTCACAAGCGGAATTAGAAGATGCCAAACAAGCGTTCTGTGGCACCTTAAAGACTTATGCTGGAACCGAAGCTAACGATACCGTAAAAGAAGCGGCAGATCGTTTGGTATACCAATTTATGGATTTAGGATTTGTTGTATCCTCACAACAGAAATTAGACTATTTTAATAAAATTGCTTTTACGATAACGCCCGATTACTGTCTAAGCCTATGGAAAGACTTGTGGGCTGAAAACCAAATTGCGTTGTTTGTAAGTGGGCCATTTGATGCAACTTTTGCCGAAAAAGATGTGTTAAATGTCTTTAAAAACAGTCAAAAAGAGGTTTTAAAGTTGGAAGAAGCTTATCAGTCTCATACTTTTCAATCACCATTTGTAAAAGATCGCAAAGTAACGATCATCGATCGGTACGATCATCAAAATCTAGGGGTAGAATGTTTGCGATTAAGCAATAATCTTCGCATTAATCTAAAAAAGACGGACTTTGAAAAGAATCGTATTTTGGTACATTTAGCAATCGGTAATGGGCTTGTAGAATTAAAAGACTCACCTTATCCTGGTATACAGTATTTATTAAGTTCTTCCTTTGTTTCTGGAGGCTTAAAGCAATGTGATCAACAAACCTTGAATCGCATTTTTGATGGTAAACTCATTTCGTTGGACTTCGATGTCGACGTTAATGGCTACTGTTTTAAAGCGCTTACCGATCGAGAAAATTTTCGTCAACAAATGGAGCTTATTGGAGCCTATATGGTTGAGCCAGGTTATCGAGAAGAGGGTTTGTTGGAATTTAGAAAATGTCTGCCTACTTGGTATGAAAAGTTTGCAAAGACTCCAGAAGGCGTTTTTTTAGATAAAGTCTCTGCGTTTTTAGCTTTAAATGATCCACGGTTTACCTATCCTGCTCAAACAGTTCTTTTAGAACGTACCTTTGAAGAAGCTCGTAAGCTTTTAGCTCCCGTATTTGCAAAACACTATATGGAATTAACCCTGGTCGGAGATTTTGATCGCAATGAAGTTATTGATGTTTTGACAGATACTTTGGGTCGCTTAGATGATCGTGATGCACAAAAAAAGGAGCTTCCTGAGGATTACAAGAAGTTAGCTTGGCCAGAACCTCAAACGAAAGTCTTTACCTTTGACTCTGTTATCGACAAAGCAGTTTCGGTTATCGTTTGGCCTACGGAATCGGTTTGGAATCAGGAACATACGCGTATTTTAACGATTTTAAAGTCTATTCTACAAAACCGACTTATTTTTGAAATTCGGCAAGCATTAGGCGACACGTATTCCCCTAAAGTCGATCTCATAACGAATGAAGTTTGGGAGAATCGTGGAAGTATGACTTCCGTAATTTATGTAGATCCTAAAAAGTTGGATGATATTACCGAGCGTACCTTAAAAATTGCGGAAGCGATTGCCAATGAAGGCGTTTCGCAGGATGAATTAGACCGTGCTATAAAACCTTATATCAATCAATTAAAGCAGAAAATGGAAACAAATGTTTTCTGGCTCAAGCTCATCAAAAATATTCAACAATATCCACAAAAAGATGCATGGATGAAGGATATTATTAAGCATTATGAAACCATAACAACAGATGATGTACAACGTTTGGCTCGACTTTATTTGAAACGTGATCGTGCGATTTGCATTCATATTCAACCTAAACCTTCAAACAATATTCAACCATGAGAACGATCTATTTAGGTTCTGATCATGGCGGATTTGCGCTAAAAGCTGAGCTTTTAAGGTATTTAACTTCGTCTAATATTCAGTTTAAAGATATAGGGACTTTTGATGCAAGGTCTTGTGATTATCCCGAAATCGCTCAGCATGTAGCTCAAGAAGTACAAAAAAATAAAGATACTTTGGGGGTTTTGATTTGTCGATCGGGTGTGGGTATGTGCATAACAGCTAACAAATTCAAGGGGATTTATGCGGCTTGTTTATCAACATCCGATTCTGTTGTAAAAGCACGTCAACATAATGCTATTAACGTATTATGTTTGTCGGGAACCTTAGACTTCGTTTTGGCAAAAACACTTCTAGAGGCCTTTTTAACAACGGATTTTGATAAAGATCCGCGACACTGTAAGCGTCGTGAACAAATTTATGCAATTGAATCGAAAAATTTTGTTGCTTAAACGCTTAAGTGTATTACACTTTTACCAGTTTATTGATCTATTATGAAAAATATACTTAATAAAATTGTATTTGGAAGTTCATTATTCTTGAGTGTTTTAGCTTTTGCTGAAACTGAAGAAAACAAAGATGTAGAACCTGTTTCTGTGGTTTGCACTGGCGAAAGCTGTCCAACTGAGCCGGTTCCACAAGAAGAAACTCCTGTTGAAGTTGAAGAACAACCAGCTGAAAACAAATAAACCAGTGGCATGTTAACCGCATGCCCTTCTAATCCTATGGAAATTTTAACCAAAGAGACTTTTGAAGCTTTTACACAAAAGCCTTTTGCAATTGTTGATTTTTGGGCACCTTGGTGTGGCCCTTGTCGCGCTTTAATGCCTATTTTAGAGCGAATTTCAGAGCAAAAATCCGTTGCAATTGGTAAAATGAGCATTGAAGATGAGGATGCACAAGAGTGGGTACAACATTATCAAGTACGTAGCATTCCTACATTGCTCTTTTTCAAAAAGGGTCAGTGTGTAGAAACCCATGTTGGCCTTTTGACAGAAGAGGCTTTGCTCACTAAAATTGCGAATTATGCAGAACAGTAGAACAATCGAACTGTTTACGCGATATCCGCAATTAGAAGTTTGCCGTAATGCAATTGGTGATGTTTTTGCTATATTATGCAAAACATTTGCAGGAAAAGGGAAGTTACTTATTGCCGGTAATGGTGGTAGTGCTTCAGACGCAGACCATATTGCTGGAGAGCTATTGAAGGCCTTTAAAGGTCCCCATACGCTTACGGATTTTTCTTTACCTCAAGATTTAGCCGTTCATTTACAGCACGCATTACCTGTCATTCCACTGCCTAATTTAAGCGGAATTTTAACGGCTTATAGCAACGATTGCGAACCTGATTGGGCTTTTGCGCAATTGATTTGGGGATTGGGACAAGCCGGTGATTGTTTCTTAGCACTAAGCACTTCCGGAAATTCCAAAAACATTTTAAATGCCGCTAAAGTAGCTCGAGCAAAAGGAATGTCTGTTATTGGATTAACGGGGCAAAATGGAGGTACATTAAAGTCGCTATGTGATTGCTGTATCTGTGTTCCAGAAGAAGAAACTTTTAAAATTCAAGAATTACATTTGCCGATTTATCACAACTTGTGTTTAGGTCTAGAGGAACATTTCTGGGGTAAAAAACCTGAAAATGCTTAATGGCTTCCAACAAAATTTACCTACACATGTTTTGGATTTTTGTAAGAAAATTCATGCAAATGGCGGCGAAGCTTGGATTGTTGGGGGTTGGGTACGTGATTGTTTACTGAAAGAGAAATCGGTTTCGGATGTTGATATCGAGGTTTTTGGATTACCTTACGATGCATTAAAAACACTTTGTAAACCCATCTGTAGAGCAGAATTTCCAAACTTTGGTGTCTTCAAATGCGAAGGCATGGATCTTTCTTTGCCACGAATAGAATACTGCATTGGGAAACGTTATAATAGCTTCAAAACCATTTTGTTACCACATTTATCTTTTCGTAAAGCTGCATTACGTAGAGATTTTACCATCAATGCACTTGCTTGGAATCCGATAAGGTATAAGTTAAAAGACCCATTCCATGGAGCAAATGCCATAAAAACGAAACGATTGTATCCTATTAGCAAACGTTTTACCGAGGACGCTTATCGTGTTTTGCGGGCAGCACAATTGATTGCACGATTTGGATTTGTTCCAACAAAACCTTTGATCCAATTGAGTTTAAAGATAAAATCTCCTATTTTGTCACAAGCCCACATAAAACGTACGCTTGATTGCCTACATACCGCTCCTTATGCGCATACTGCTTGGCAATTCTTAGAACGAATTCATTGGGATAAGTTT
>CAZIZB010000029.1:0-7733 GCA_964543635.1 uncultured Opitutales bacterium
GCATCAAAGAAAGGACCTCCCCAATCTGGATTTGTAGGTCCAAACAAGCCGACGGTTGGAATACCGAAAAAATTTGCCAAATGCATGCCGCCTGAATCGTTTGCGACAACAAAATCCATATCACGCAAGGTACATTCTAACTCAGGCAATGAAGTTTGTCCTGCCAAGTTTTTTACACGCCCTTCTGGTAATCTCAATAAAATATCCGTACATAATGAGCGATCTTTTGTATTACCTAAAAGTACGCAATGAGCTTGTGGATAATGTTCCAAAAGCAGTTGAATAAGTTTTTGCCAACGTTGAACGGGCCAACGTTTTTGCGGAGTGTTTGCCGAACCGCAGAAACACGCAAAGGATTTTATCGTTTTCTCCTTCTTATGGATTTCAACGGGAACATTAGGTAATTCTCCCTTTAAGCCAAAGTTTTTGAACAACTGATACCACAATTCTGTTTGATGACAAGTAATCGGTTGTTTAGGAATAAATGCGTGATTAAGCAAGTAACGTTTTCCCTTTTTCTGCAAACCAAAACGTTGCGGTGCACCTGAACAAAAGGCTTCAAAATCGCTTCGTAAAGAATTTGGAAAATTAATCCAAATATCAGGATAACGATTTCGAATTTGCCAAAAACTTCGAAAATAAGCCCATCCTGATTTTTTAGGTAAAATATGAATAAAATCTACGGGGAAATGGCGCTGGAGCCAGGGTGCAAAGCTTCGTTGTGCGACTAAATGGATGCAAAAGTCGGGTCGAGCGCGTCGAATTGCTTGAATAATGGGATAGGTCATCACACAATCCCCCAGCCAATTAGGCATACGAATCCATACTTGGGTACGGCGTGGTAATGCACTCCAATTAAAAAACTGACAGGTTTCGTCCAACCAATTGCGTTTTTGGTAAATCTGAAAGCGACGTGTCGGATTTTGCTGAGTTTTCCAACGACGATGCATCCATAACCAATTTTCAAAAAAACAACGTTCTGTTTGTAGCTTTCCTTCTAACCAATGATTGGCAGCGAGTGTTATGCTTAATGCATCTTTTTTCGGTGTGAAAATCTCCTCTACACACAGTTCACCACGAATAAATCCTGTAC
Source organism: uncultured Opitutales bacterium (assembly GCA_964543635.1). Classification (GTDB taxonomy): domain Bacteria; phylum Verrucomicrobiota; class Verrucomicrobiia; order Opitutales; family UBA9783; genus JBKSMP01. The sequence goes on from CAZIZB010000029.1 coordinate 1,094, forward strand.
GTTTGAGATAAACCACAACTGCATCAGAACCATATTTTTCAATCAAACGCCCCGGTAGATCCGTTGTGGAAGCTAAACGCTCGAAAAAAGTGGTTAAACAGCCAGTTTCACCTGCAGATTGATCAAACAGCAAGCTTATAATACCACCATTTTTTAAAATTTTTTCCAACGGTGCTACACCACGTTTTCTAGAAATAAGCTGCAAACCAAAGCGTTCGCGTGTTTTTCGAATCCAGTCTTCAAACCATTTTGTGCGAAAAGGCCGATAAACAACACCTGTATTAGGGAATTTTTGGAAAAAACAAGGCGCCCATGTCATGGCTTCTATCAAATTTAAGTGAGGAACCAAAACAACCGCGGAACGCTTATTTTTCTGCACATCTTGAATCCAATTTTTAAAAGCAGCAGACGGCTTTATCCGTTGTTTTATTTTATCTTCCGACCAACAAGTGGTGACTAAAAACGCCCAAGCGGTTTCTACCCAACGACAACAATGAATAAGTCCAACTTTACGGCGCCATTTTTCTGTTTTTTGCGGAAAAACAATGTATAAATTATGCAAAACAATACGCCGACGTGACGGTAATCCATAATAAAGGCAGTACCCCCCTATCGTACATAAAATACGAGCAAAACGCTCCGGAATTCGATTCAGGCAATAGATCAAAAAATAAAATAATTTTTCTAACATTTTTTAATCGTCTTCCAATACTGCGTAATCAAATTGTCCACCTAAAGCTTTAATATCGTCTAGTAAAGCTTGATTGTCTTTGCGTTCTGTTTTAGACAAATGATCGATAAATAAAATACCCCGTAAATGATCGCATTCATGTTGTATACAGCGTGCAAACAAATTACGACATTGTAAAATATGCTGAGTTCCCCAAAGATCTTGATAATGAAGTTTTATTTCGTGAAAACGACTAACACTTCCTCGAACATCTGGTAACGACAAACACCCTTCTTCTTCGGAAAGTTTTACGTCATTAACGGGTTCAAAATTAGGATTGATGAAACAAAATGGCTGTACCAACTGAAGCGGCAACGTCCGTCCATCTAAAATAACGGTTTCATCGCTTTTTTCCAATTGCAAATCAATAACGACCAATTGAATGGATTCCCCTATTTGCGGGGCTGCCAAACCAATGCCATTAGCCGTGTACATAGACTGCAACATCTGTTCTGCTTTTTTTTCTAACTGAACTCCAAATTCAGTAACTAAGCTTGCTTTCTTACGCAAAACAGGTGCACCAAAAGTACAAATTATACAGGATTCAGGCTTAGGCATTTTTCTCCTCTTGGCTTGCGACCACTTCTACTTTTGCGTTTGTTTCTGTTTTGGCCGATTTTTCTTCAGGAATTTTTGAAATAAGTGCGCCTTCTTTTACAATTTCATAAACATACTTACCTTCTAAGGTTTCATATTGTAACAGGGCTTGTGCCAATATTTCTAAGCAATCTTTCTTCCCTTTTAAAATCGTTTGCGCACGCTTGTATTGCTCTTGAACGATTTCAGAAATGGCGTCATCAATTTGCTGTGCAGTTCTTTCGCTATAATTTTGCTCGCGTGCAATCTCTTTTCCTAAAAAGATATGTTCTTGGTTTTCGCCGAAAGCCAAGGGGCCCATGCGACTCATACCCCAATCACAAACCATACGACGTGCCATTTTTGTGGCAACACGAATGTCCGACGATGCACCGCTTGTTTGCTCATTAAATTTTATTTCTTCAGCGATACGTCCGCCCATGCAGCAACAAATTTGATTCAGACTTTGTTTCTTGGAATAATTTAAAATATCTTTTGATGGCAACATCATCGTACTTCCTAAACTTTGCCCACGAGGAATAATGGTTACTTTGTGAATAGGAAGTAAGCCATCATCGATAACGGCCTGAACAATTGCGTGGCCAGCTTCATGATAAGCAGTAATCTTCTTATCATTTTCATCCATCAACTTCTTACGTTCACGACCAAAAGAAATCTTATCACGTGCTTCATCTAAATCGCAAGGTTCCACGCGTTTTTTCGATCTTCTTGCTGCCAACAAGGCTGCCTCATTAAGTAAATTCTCTAAATCTGCTCCCGAATAACTTGAAGTATTACGTGCAACAACCTTCAAATCGACTTCAGGACTCATCTTAATACGTTTTGCATGAACACGCAAAATTTCTTCACGGCCTTGAATGTCGGGCAAATCTAAAACAACTTGACGATCGAAGCGTCCTGGACGTAATAAAGCGTTATCTAGCACATCTGGGCGATTGGTTGCAGCAACAATAATAATTCCTTCACGGGATTCAAAACCGTCCATTTCAACCAACATGGCATTGAGTGTTTGTTCACGTTCATCATTACCGCCTCCTAAACCAGCACCTCTTTTACGGCCTACAGCATCAATTTCATCGATAAAGACCAAACAAGGTGCATTTTGCTTAGCTTGCTCGAACATGTCACGTACACGTGAAGCACCTACACCTACGAACATTTCAACAAAGTCCGAACCACTTATGCTAAAGAAAGGCACATTAGCTTCTCCTGCAATCGCTTTTGCCAATAAAGTCTTTCCAGTTCCTGGGGATCCTACCATCAAACAACCTTTGGGTACACGACCACCAATATCTTGAAATTTTTTAGGATTTTTCAAAAAGTCAACAATCTCTTTAACCTCTTCCTTGGCCTCATCACAACCGGCAACATCGGCAAAGGTAACCTTCTTTTTATCTTCTTGCAGTAAGCGTGCGCGGCTTTTACCAAAGTTCATGGCACTTTTACCGGCAACACGAACTTGGCGTGCAAACATCACGTAAAGGAAGCCAAAAATAAGCACAAATGGCAAAATATTAACTAAAATAGAGGAAAGTAAAGTGCTTGCCGGACGTTCTTTAAGTTCGAAACCAAAATCACCATCCAATAATTCATTAAAGCGGCTATCGGTCAAACGTCCTGCAGCTTCAAAATGTAAAGGCAAAGTAGATGCAGCCGATTCCCCTCTTAAAAGTGTTTGTTTCGACCAGATACTTGTGGGATCTTCGCTTAAAATTTTATAAATCTTAGTACCATCTTTAATTAAAGTTCCCTTAATTTTATACCATTGAGGGCCTCCGGTTGAATCCGATTGCATTTCCGCGCTTTCAATGAGGCGTTCTTTAGCTAAATCTAGGACTTGATTAACGGTTAAATGCAATCTTCCTTCGGGGGTTAATGCCAAAGAATTAAGCATTAATAAAATGAGCAACAAAGAGCCCCACACTAAAAAACTTCTTGTTTTAAACGATTTAGGAGCCTTCTCCTGTTGATTTGTCTTTTTTTCCTTTTTTACCATTTTTTAAATAAGATAAACAATTTATTTTTTTTTATAAATCAAAAAAATAAACAATTTTGTATTTGGATTAACCTTGGCATGCTCTGCAGGAGGCAAACCCGGTATCCATAAGATTTTTCCGGCTGCATTTGTTATAACCGGAAGCTGTTTTCTTAACGTTAACTTTACTTTTCTTTCTGAAAACAGCTGTTTGACTTTTTTTTCGTGTGCAAATCCAATCGGTTGATAACGATCGCCATCTCTCCAATTTCGTACATGGAGGTCTTTTACCACTTCTCCATCTAAAGCAACCACTTCACTATCTTTATAAGTTCCAGAAACAATTTTCTCATACAATTCAGCGGTTGCAGAACTATACTGCATTGATAATTGTGCATTTTGTGGGAAAAAAACGAGACCCTTCGTCCATTTAAAAGAAAAAGATGTAGCTTTTCGTCGCTCAATTTTTTGGATGCTAATCGTGTTTTTTTGTAAAACCAAAGAATGTGTTTTATCTAAATTGACAGTTGCCAATTCGGAGTGATTTAAGTCATTAATAATAGTTTCCAAGCGCTCAAAGCTTAAATCGATACCACAGTGTACGCGCACCCACTGCCTAAGTTTTAGATTTTGTTCCCAAATAGATTTTTTGGAAAAAGGATTTTTATCCAAGACTTTTTTTGTAGGGTCAAAATCCTTCAAATAATTGTTTTCGCAATGTGTTAAAAATTTGCCTTGTTCGAGCAAATTAGCACAGGTTCGTCTAAAACCTTTACGCCAATTCGTACCTTCAAAAACATTTTCAAGTTGGGGCAGAATGTACTTACGTAAACGATTACGAATGCACATATCTTCGAAGTTTGTATGATCCACAAAGTAATGAATCCCACACTGTTCACAAGCCGCTTGTAACTCTGCCTTTGTTAATGTCAACAAAGGACGAAGTTTGGTATAGGTTTTTGACGGGTGCACTGCTCTAGGAGCGACAATCCCGTCCAAGCTGCTTCCACGAAACAGACGCATCAAAACAGTCTCCACACAGTCATCTTCGTGTTGCCCCAACAGTAAACATCGGCAATTATACAGTTTTAAGTTTTTTTCAAAAAAACGATAACGAGCTTCACGTAAAGCTCCTTCTGTTGGTGGGATAAAAGCTTCTCGGTGGCCTGCTACAAACGAAACGTTCAAAACATCAGCCAAAGATTTTAAGTAGGCTTCTTCAGCGTCGGCTTGTGGACGTAGCTTGTGATTGTAATACAATAAAAAACAGCGATTTTGGGGCCAGTATAATCTGGTTAATAAAAGCAAAATCAAAGAATCAGGCCCGCCCGAACAAGCAACACCTAACGGACCTGTGTACGCATCCAACCAAGCTACAACCTCCTGGTGCAAGCGTTTTTTAGGGAAAATTTTTGTCAAAACTTCCCAATTCCCTAATTGTACATTCATTTATTCCAATCAACGGTACGTGTTTTCCCATTAGAAGACGTCATCGTTGGACGTTCTTTTCGTGCCAAAATGCGTACGACAATATTATCATCCCCGATAAGCTGTTGCGCATGTTGTAAAGCTTGTGCAGTTGAATAATTAAGGTTTCTCGGGTCATCAAAAAACACATTGTCTCTTCCAACAATATCTAACAAACCTGAACGTTCAAGTAATTTAAAGAGTGGTTTGGAAACTTCACACAACAACAAGCGGCGGTTATTGGATGCCATGTATCTCAACAATTCTTCCAAGGCCAATAAACAGGTTGCATCGATATAAAAAGCATTTCTAAGTTTTAGAAGAATAACCTTCAATTGAGGCCTCTTGCAAATTTCGCGAATTTGATCTAAGAAGACTTCCGAAGAACCAAAAAATAGATTTCCTTCAATGTGTATAATCGATAATTCAGGGTTTTCTATTCCTTGTCCTATCGGCGTTTGGAAAAATTGCCCGTGATCATAATTATATTCAGAAAATTCCGGTACAGCTGCCTTCTTCATAAACAAGGCAACAGAAACCAAAATCCCCATGTAAAGTGAAATATTGAGCGGAAACAAAAAAGCAAAAATGAATGTAATAAAGAAGACGCAAGCATCTGAGCGATTGGTATGTAAAACAACTTTTAAGGCTTGTGTATCGAATAAATTAACACCCAATATAACGATTAACATTGATAAACCAGCTTTAGGAATGTGATTAAAAAACGGCCCAAAGAAGACGATACCTAATAAGCAAAAAAGTCCGCAAAAAAGGCTCGTTAATGAGGTTTTTGCTCCGCTATAATAATTGGCGGATGAGCGAACCAAAGAACTTGAAGCTGGCATTCCTGAACAAAGTCCACAAAAAAGGTTTGCAACCCCCATGCCAAAAATCATTTGATTAATTTTAGCTTTTTGACCCATACGAGCTGCTAAAAGCTTTAAAACCGTTGTCCCATCAATTAAACAGATAAAGCTGATTGCCAAAGCCATGTTAGCAAAATTGCTGATATTATCGAAGTTAAACCCTTGCAAAGAAGCTTGCCAGCTAGAGGCATATACTTTATCTAAAACTTGGATTGGACATTCGAAAAAACGCTCTAAAATAAATGTAATCAATGAAATACTAACAATGCTTAAGGCAATAACAGGACTTTTAGGAAATGCTTTTTTCCAAAAATAATACAAGCCACAAACCAAAATCGCAATCGCCACAGAAGAAATATCCATATCCTTTAAACCAAAGAGCGTTGCCTTGCAAATATCAAAAAACGTAATAACATTGTCATCGGTTGTAAGTGGCAATTCAAACCCCAAAATATTATGTATTTGATTGACAATCATAATAATAATGACCGCTGTTACATAACCGAAAATAACACTTCTGGAAATATATTGCACCAGCGAGGCGACATTGAAAAAAGAACTTACAATCAGGAAAAAGCCTGTTAAAACAAGAACAGGCGGCAAAACTTCGGTAAATTTATTAAGCGGTATTCCACAAGCAGTAAACATGCTCATCATTAAAACTGCGGTGGAACTAGTAGGACCTAAATTGAGAACTCTTGACCCTGAAAATAATGCAGACACTAAAGTCGCAATAATTGCTCCATACAAACCGTATTCCACCGGCAATCCTGCCAAAAGCGCATAAACCATTGCCTGCGGAAACACCAATAAAGCTACATTGAATCCTGCAAACAAATCTGGCCAAAAACAATCTTTATTGTACTTAAGAATTTCTTTGCTAACAGGCAAAAATTCTAAACGCGTATCCCTCCATAAACGAAAAATCTCCTTAAATACCTTGCCCACTAATAAATTTTATTAAACTTATTTATAGGTTTTGTAAATAATTTTTGTTAATTAAAA
>CAZIZB010000030.1:0-7556 GCA_964543635.1 uncultured Opitutales bacterium
CCATGGAAACAACAACCTAATGCTTGCCAATTTACATTTGCAATCGTTTCCGGAGGGAGAATTTGCGGTAAATAAGGATTTTTGGCCTGCTTACACGATTCAATCAAGATGCGTTGAAAACGATCGGTACGCTTTTTCCAAACTTCAAGAACCCACTGCTTACGTTCTGAACGTTCTCCCAAAACGGTATAAATAGCCTGAATACCCAACTCACAACATTTTCGTAAAACGATTTCAAAAGTAGCTACATTATTGGGCAAAAATTGGATCAGATTATACTGTTTGGGTGGTTGAGAAATTTTCTCAAAACCCTCTTTAAACAGGATGAAACCTTGCTTTGCCGTTAAAGCTAAGATTCCAAAACGTACCCCACCTTTTCCATCGAAAGCCACTAAAGACTCGCCATTTTTACAACGCAAAACAAAGGCTACATGCCGAAATTCTTCCTCAGATAAAGGAAGAACATCTGTACATTCTGACAAGTTTGGAGCAAATATCCAAGGATAACGCCAGGTTTGCTTCATTGCATCAACGGATGTGCGCCTTTTTGCACAACCTCTTCAGTAACGGTTACCGATCGAATAGATTTATCTTTAGAAACTACAAAAAAGATATCCAACATGAAACGCTCGATAATAGACCGCAAGGCACGTGCACCCGTTTTTAATTCTAAAGCTTGCTGAACAATGGCATCGATCGCGCTTTCCGTAAATTCTAAATGCACAGATTCCATCGCAAAGAGCTTTTCGTACTGTTTTAGAATTGCGTTTTGAGTCTTTGTGAGGATAAAAATTAAATCTTCCTTCGTTAATTCCCGCAATACGGAAACAACTGGCAAACGCCCCACAAATTCTGGAATCATACCAAACTTTATCAAGTCTTCTGGCTGTACGTGGGCCTCAATCAATTCTGCACTTTCTAGATTTTTAGACACATCTTTATTGAATCCCAACACTTGATGGCCTACACGATGCGATACAATTTTATCCAACCCCACAAAGGCACCACCGCAAATGAACAAAATATTCGCCGTGTTAATTCGAATATATTCTTGGTCGGGATGCTTACGTCCTCCTTTAGGCGGAATATTACACTCCGTACCTTCCAAAATCTTTAATAAAGCTTGCTGCACACCTTCGCCAGACACATCGCGCGAAATAGAAACATTATCGGTTTTGCGACCGATCTTATCAATTTCATCGACATAAATAATACCCATTTCTGCGCGCTTTACATCGTAATCAGCGGCTTGCAAAAGTCGAAGTACGATATTCTCCACATCCTCACCTACATAACCAGCTTCGGTTAATGTGGTCGCATCCGCAATAGCAAATGGTACATTCAGTAAACGCGCCAAAGTACGTGCAAGTAAAGTTTTTCCGCTTCCTGTAGGCCCTACAAAAAGGATATTGCTTTTGTCAACTTCTACATTTTGCAAATCCTCTGATAACTCTGCCGTAAAACTTAAATTATTATCCTTTTCCAAAAAATCTAAGCCTTTTTGAAGTATCAAGCGCTTGTAGTGATTATAAACAGCTACTGCCAAGGTCTTTTTAGCATGTTCCTGACCTACAATAAAACGATCTAGTTCAGCTTTAATGATATGAGGCGGCAAAACTTTCAAACGTGGAATTTCGGTTGAAACTTCCTTAGGTAAAGCTTCTTGTACATCTAAGGTATCCCCTTCTGTTGGCCTCAAATCTTTCCCATTTGATGGCTCCAACATAGAACGGCAAATGCTTAAACAATCGGTACAAATAGCCGCTGTTCCATTAGGTGAGGTTACCAAATTTTTTACTTGGCTTGCGTGTCGACCGCAAAACGAACAAAACAAAGTATCTTTACTCATTCGATGCTTGCATCTTTTCCGGATTATTGACAATCACATGATCCACCAATCCGTATTCTTTTGCCTCATTTGCTGACAAGAAAAAGTCACGATCTGAATCCTTTTCGATTTGTTCAACTGATTTCGCGCTATGTTGCGCCAAGATAGAATTTATCGTTGAACGCCAACGTAAAATTTCTTTGGCTGCGATCGAAATATCGGATGCTTGACCGGTTACCCCACCGGAAGGTTGATGGATCATAACCCGACTGTGAGGCAAGGCATAACGCTTACCGCGCGTACCTGCCGCTAATAAAACTGTCGCCATGCTTGCTGCTTGGCCGACACAATAAGTTACGATATCACAATGCAAGAAATTCATCGTATCGTAAATCGCCATACCGGCAGTCACACTACCTCCAGGACAATTGATATACATATGAACATCCTTTTTAGGATCTTCCATCTGCAAAAATAACAACTGAGCAATAACGGCATTTGCAACAAAATCATCAATCGGAGTGCCGACAAAAACAATACGATCTTTCAGCAAACGACTGTAAATATCCCAAGCCTTTTCGCCGCGACCATCACGCTCATAAACATAAGGTAAAGGTAAGTAGGTCATAGCTTATTTCTTAGAAGTTTCGCGTAATGTATCAAACAACCAATTAATCATCTTTGCCTGAAAGGCCTTGTTTTGAATCGCATTGCGTTCACGTTCATCCTTCTGAACAAGCTGCAGCAATTTTTGCGGGGTTATATGACGCTGAGCCGCTTCTTGAACAAGAACAAGCTCGATATCACGCGCATCTACCTTCAATTTTTCTTCACTGAAAATCTTCTCAAAGCACAAGTTCAGCTTGATACGATCACAGGCAACGGTTCTTGCACGTTCTACCAAGGCTTCTTTTTGTTCTTCTAACATGCCTTGTTTAATGCCATGAGAAGAGAACAAATTCACCATTTCTTGCAAAACTTTATTCGTTTCAGAACGTACCCAAGAAGAAGGCATTTCACAGGTAACCGATTGGATTAAGAACTCCGAAATACGTTGTTTTTGCTGAGCTGCATACTCTTGTTCTTTACGATTAGACAAGGTTTTCTTGGCAAAAGTTTCCAATTCTGCCTTATCTTTCACCTGCAATTTTTTGAAAAATTCTTCATCTAAGGCCGGCAATTTAACTTCACGAACTTCAAGAATTTCTACCTTATAAACGGCTTTCTTTTTCTGCAATTCTTTAACGGCAAAGGTCGCTGGCAATTGTACTTTGATCTCTTTCTTATCGCCTGCATTCAAACCTTTAATACCCTTGACAATCTCAGGAATTCCCGGTGTTTCTTGTGCATCAACTTCTTCCCAAGTCATTTTTTGCTTGGCCCAAAGATGCGGCAAACCTTGATAAGAATCGATTGGCTGGTCATCTACAAAACCTTCGTAGGACAACTTTACGTAATCCTTAGATTGAGCTTCACGTTCTACAACTTCATAAGACGCTTGTTGCTTTTGAAGACGTTCAATAAAATCGTTTACTTCGGCTTCTGAAACGTCAAAATCTGCCTTATCTAGTTGAAAACTTTTATAATCTGGCAAGGCAATTTCTGGAGCTAATTCTACTTCCAAATGCAATTCTTGCCCTTTATCCTTGTCACTAAAATCCGACTTCACAACAGCAACTACATCCATCTTATCGGATTGCTTCAAATGCTCCAAGGCTTTTACAACTAACTCTTGACGGAATTCTTGCAAAAGAGCTTCAGTATAACGTTGTTCTAACAGTTCTAAAGGAACTTTTCCTTTTCTAAAACCAGGTAAAGTTGCATCTTTCTGCGCTTTTTTCAAAACAGTCAAACGAACATCCTTACACATGTCCTCTTCAAATGTGACTGTTACTTTTTTAGATACTGTATTAATAGATTCAATATGTGTTTTCACAAAATTCCTTTGTTCTATTTTTTCACACTAAATGCTCCAGGGCCTATAAATGAAAAGGCCAAACTCAAAATAATTAAAAAATTTAAAGGTGTATACGGCGGCAAAAATAAAAATTTCCATGACAAAGCAGGCCAAGCACCTACTAATCCGATTATAAATAAGGCAACTGTTGCCAATCGAAAATAAAATCCCAATACGATAAATAATCCTGTCCAAATAAAGGTAAATGCCGTAAAAATCCCCCAAAAAATATCCGAAAAGGGGAAGTGCAGAACTGTAGCTGCACGTCCCAAATGCTTTAAGAGAAAAACATCCCTAAAGCAAACAATACTATAAATAATCAAACATACTCCGAAGAAAAACCGGATCAAAAGCAGACCAAAGTTCTCCTTTTCTAACCAACGACCCAATTTTGTAAACCACGCAAGCATGTTGATCGAACTTACTTATTTTCACTTACAGCTTTTTCAGCCTTTTTGGCATGAGCAGCTGGTTTTGTTGGAAAATTCTTTTCTATTTTTTTGAAATAATAATGATCGGTAGCTTCATCATACTCCAAGACATAAGCATCCTTACCTTTAGAAGCATCTCCCCAAAAAACAGTTGATTTGCCCGTACGAGGACTTATAAAGTCTTGAGCAACATAATCAGCAATTGAAGATAAACCACTCAGAGCAAACAAAGCTGCTCCCAAAACAATGAATCGATTTTTTTTCATATCAGTTTAAAGAAGTTACTCTAGAAATCTTTGACTACTTCATTCGCAACGTCAAGCCTTTTGAAGAAAAAGTAATCGCCAGGCTAAAAGAAAAATTTTTCCAAAAATCTCTTAAAAATAAAAACCTTTTATGAAAAAACCTGCCTCAACCCTTAAATGGCACCCTGTAGGAGATTCGAACTCCTGTTGTCGAGATGAGAACCCGATGTCCTAGACCAACTAGACGAACAGGGCAAAACTATGGAATTAAATGTGTAGCAAAATATAAAACAAGGCAAGTCTTATTTTTCATAAAAAATTCCATAAAAACAAAAAACACACCCGAAGGTGTGCTTTTTTCTAAAGTTTGTAACAACAATTAGAAGTTGTAACGCAAACCAAGTTCTAAGCTGTTTTGCAAAGGAGCCTTAACTTTAACAGCAGCATTACCTGCAGCATTTAACTTCTTAACTTTGCTGGTTCCGAACAAACGATAACCTGCTTCAACAGTCCAGTTCTCGTTGATGTCATAAGCAACACCAGCCAATACTTGCCATGCAAAAACGCACTTTCCTTCTTCAACTTTGTTAGCCAAGTGAACGAAGTTGAATTTAGCCATACCCAAACCGGCACCAACATACAAGGAGCATTCTTCGGTCAAAGCATAGTCATAGTAAACATTGATCATACCTGCCAAAGCATTAACTTTGTTGTATGTAGCAACATCAACGTCAGCATTTGTGGAACTCTTGATCTTGTTTTGACGATAAGAAACTTCCAATCCTAAGCGCCATGCATCATAAGAAACACCAAATTCAACGGCACCATTGAAACCATTTTTGTATTTGACGCTATCTTTTTTGGTCAAGATCGAGTATCCACCTTTAACTGCAACATATGGGTTGAAGGAAGAAACTGCATTTTCTGCTGCGAACAAGCTACCAGCAACCAAGCTGAAGCCACCTAATAATACTTTTTTATTCATTTTATTTTATCTTTCTATTTTGCTAGCCAAAATTAGCTAACATAAATTATTAGAAAAAATTACAGGAATTTTGTCAAGCCTTTTTAGACTAAGGCTTTCAAATTTTGTTCAAAAATTTTTCAAAAAAACGAGAAATTTCTTGCGAGTTGTTAAAACTCCACATTTTATCGGCAATAAAAGCCAAATCTTCTTTACTCAAATTACACAAAATAGACTTTAAACACTCTATTTGCTTACCATAAACACAAAAAGAACGAAAACCAAGCGCTAAGCCAACCAGAAAACCTTTAATGGAACTCGCCATCTCACCACAAACCGTAATGGGCGTATGTATCGTTTGCGCATTTTTAAAAACCATTTTTAACATCCTTAGAATCGAAGGATGCAAATCTCCATAACGTTTAGCCACTAAATTATTTGTGCGATCAGCAGCCAAAGTATATTGCACCAAGTCATTCGTTCCTAAGCTAAAAAACTGGCAAAAGTTACTTAAATGATCCATCAACAAAACCGCACTTGGAATCTCTATCATAGAACCAATAGGAATGGAATCATCATAAGCAATTTTTTCATTCCTCAATTCCAATTTACATTCTTCCAACAATGCATTCGCTTGTAACAAATCCTCCACACCTGTGATCATCGGATACAGAATTTGCACCTTTCCAAACGCACTCGCACGCAACATCGCACGTAATTGATGCTTAAAAAGTCCACTATTATGTAAACAATATCTTATGCCACGAACCCCTAAAAAAGGATTAGGTTCTCTTTGAACAGAACCTTTTGCAATTTTGTCACCACCTACATCCAATACCCGCAAAACAACTGGATAGGGAGCAAACTTTTCAACAACAGACTTATAAAACAAAAACTGCTCTTCTTCTTTAGGCAGTTCATCTTTTGCAAGAAAAATAGATTCCGATCGCAACAAACCGATTCCCCTTACCTGACTTGAATCCATGAATTCTTTTGTTAAATGCGCATCATAAGAAAGCCAAAAATCTACATCTAAAATACTTTTTTGCGTTATTGTTAGCTTCTTTTTGCTTTCCGTCTTTGCTAAATAATGATCCGCAAAAGCTTTTGAAGGATTTACAAAAACTTTACCCTCAGAACCATCGACAAGCAAGACATCATTTGAAGTAACCTTTAAATGAATAGCTTCCACCCCGGCAACAATAGGAATATTTAAGCCGCGCGCCACAATGATTGCATGCGAATTCAAGCACGCATCCGCCAAAACAATAGCCGCAATTCCTTTGTCGGCCAAATCTACAACATCTGAAGGCTCAAGATTGTTTGCAACAATAATCTTGCCTTGCAAATTTACTTTTAACGGAGCTACAGGAGAAATAGAAAGCAAATTTTTCAGAATACGCGAAGTTACATCATTAAAGTCTAAACAACTTTCACGAACATGCAACATTGCATGTCCTTTAAACTGTTGCAAACAGGCCTCAATAACATTTTTTAAGCAAAATTCTACATTGCGAAGCGTTGTTTGCAGCTCTTTATGTAAAGCCTTCGACAAATAATCATCTTCTAACAAAGCCAATTGTATTTCAAAAACTTCCGCCTCGTTTTCTCCTAACTTTTCTTTTATATTTTTTTTATACTCTAATAGTTGTACTTTGGCCAACTCCAATGCAGATTGATAACGCTTCCATTCGGCATCTACACTTTCTTGGGAAATTTCATAACAAGGAACGCCAAATAAATCTTTTTGATAACAAAAGGCCTCACCTAAAACCTTTCCTCCATTAACGCTAATCCCCATGTAACTTTCTGTAAAATCTTGCATGCCTTCAGAATGACAACACTCCTAATAGAATTGCAATACTTTTTTTAAAAATTTTTCTGAAAATCTTTCCTTCACAATTCGTTTACTGTTTCAATAAACCATCCACAATTCTTTTCTTAAAATCCTACAATATTTTTTATTCTTTTTTGTAAAATTTTTATGAAAATTTCAATCCTTGCCGTTTTAACATTCGCCTAGAACAACAATACCGCATTAAAGAATGCATAAAAACTAGCAATGATGCATCCACGCAAAATAAACCTTAAAAACATTTGACTTCTAAAAAATTCGTTACTAATTATAAGC
>CAZIZB010000031.1:0-7371 GCA_964543635.1 uncultured Opitutales bacterium
TGACCTCGTGCGTGTACTCCAGCATCTGTTCGACTACTACCATGAATACGCACAAAACGCTTAAAAACAGCCGCTAAACGTGCTTCTATATGATCCTGAACACCATTTCCATTAGATTGACTTTGCCAACCACAGAAATGGGTTCCCTCATAAGCACAAACACATTTCCAACGCATTCTTTTAATTGCATCGCGATCTTAGGGCTTGTCAATATTTTACTTTAAATTCAATCGTTATTTGACAATTGCAACGACAATTTTTCAAAAAGATTTACCCATAAACCTCGAAAAATTTAAGTTTCATTGCATTAAATCTTGCGATACGGCAATAAATTTCTGAAACTAGACATATGAATGGATTTTTTTACCGGCCGGAAACGATAACAACGCGGTGGATAAATCGTATTTTATGGTTTTATTTCATTGTTTTTATTTTTCAGCAAATCACGCATGTTTGGTTTAATTGTGGCTTGTTGGATGCACTTTTTTGTTTACAACCAAATTCTTGTATAAACCTGCAAATTTGGCGCTTATTTACTTATTCGTTTTTACATAGCGACTTTTGGCACATTTTCTTCAATTTGCTCTTGTTTTATGGCAGTAGTCGATTACTTTTGCAAGGAGAACTTAAGCTTAAACAGTTACTTGTTTTATACAGTTCTGGAATTGTTTTTGGAGGGCTGGCATGGTCTCTTATCCATTTGCAACAGCCTCATTATGTACTTATTGGAGCTTCTGCAGGGGTTGCTTGCTTATGGACCTATTTTTTCCTTCTCTACCCTGAAAAAACCTTATCGGTTCTTCTTTTCTTTGTTTTTCCAGTCAATTTAAAAGCACGTTGGTGTCTTACCTTCTTTATCGGTTATGAACTTTTGAATTGCTTATTTTTTGAACTTCAAAGCATGACATTGATAGCACATTCTGCGCATTTAGGAGGTGCTCTTATGGGGTATTTATGGTTTAAATACCAAAATTATGCCGAGAACCATCCCAAAAATAAACCCCAACAAACCACACAAAAATCGCGTTATTTTGTACATATTGAGCAGGACAATGTCATCCAAGACATTCCTTTTGGTTTATTAAAAAAATTGCAAGAAGAAGGAATTGGTGCGCTTTCTGCTGAGGAAAGAAGATGGTTAGAAAATTATAGGAAACTCAAATGAATATAAAATTGCTATTAAAAACGTTTTTGCTCTACTTTGGTGTCATTATTTCAGCTCAAGCGAAGACACTTGAAGCCAACGCTACGATGCGCACAGAAACCATTTTCTTGGTGCAATTATTGGAACAACTTCATTTTTTACAAAAAAATTTAAAAGATATTGGCGAAGAAGCTATTTTGCAAAATTATTTTAAAGCTCTTGACCCTGAAAAGCTCTTTTTTTCAAAAAATCAAGTAGAGGCCTTCAAAAACACATACTTACCTTCTTTTAATCTACTGTGGCATGGAGGCAGCTTGATTCCTGGTTTCGATATTTTTGCCAAATATTGTGAAATGGTCCAATTTCGTACACAATGGATTGAAAAACGCCTTCAATCGCCTTTTTCTTTTTATTCTCACGAAACTTACGATACTGAACGCAAGCATGTCGAATTGGAAAACAGCACCATTGGCCTCGATTTAGCTTGGGAAAAGCGCCTACTTCATGAACTATTAAACGAAATGTTATCTTCTCATTCTCCTCAAACCGAGGAAGGGCTCGAACTAGAAGAGCCTACAACCGAAACCGTTCTGACGGAAGAATTGGTTTTAAAGGCAGAAGAAACGGCACGTAAAACTTTGAGCGAGCGGTATCAAAATTTTTATAAGCAATGCACCGACGTCGAAGCTGTCGATATACAAGAACTCTATTGTAATGCTTTAACACAAATGTATGATCCACATACTACCTTTTTTTCGGCTGATTCGATGGAAGATTTTGCAATTAGCTTGTCAAATTCCTTGGTTGGTATTGGCGCATATCTCAGTGAAGAAAAAGGTTCTTGTGTAATTAAAGAGCTCCTACCTGGTGGTCCTGCAGAACGTTGTCAATTACTCAAAGCTGGCGATAAAATTTTGTCAGTAGCGCAAGGTGATGAAGACTTTGTAAGCATCCAAGGCATGAAATTGCGACGTTCGGTAAAGCTGATGCGTGGGCCAAAAGGGACTAAAGTACGCTTACTTGTTCAACCGGTTGATGGAGAACCTTCCGATCGAAAAGTCATTGAATTGATTCGTGACGAGATTAAACTCGAAGAAAATTTAGCTTCCGCAAAAGTATACTCTTTAATCGATCAAGAAGGTAATTATCACACAATCGCAGTCTTAAACTTACCTGCGTTTTATGGCCCAGACAATACAGAAGACCCCGAAGCTCATACCTTAAGTAAGGATGTCGCCAAACTTATTCAGCAATTAAAACAATACCATGTAGAAGGCCTTATTTTGGATCTTCGTCGCAATGGTGGGGGTTTACTTACAGAAGCGGTTAATCTTGCCGGTCTTTTTCTTAACGAATGTCCTGTTGTACAAGTAAAGGACCATATGAATAATAGCGTCTCCCAAAGTGCTTCAAAAGACAGTTGTATTTGGGAAGGTCCTCTTCTGCTTTTAACGTCGCGATTCAGCGCATCTGCTTCCGAAATTGTTGTAGGGGCCTTACAATGCTGTAATCGTGCGCTTATTTTTGGCGATAGTACGACACATGGCAAAGGAACCGTACAAGCAGTTATTGAAATGGATAAATTGACGATGTTGTCGTCTGTTACTCCACGTTTGGGTTCTATTAAACTTACCCTTCAAAAATGGTATTTGCCCAACGGTTTATCGACGCAACAACGTGGTGTTCGTGCCGATATCGCAATGCCATCGATTTATGATTGCCTACCGATTGGGGAATCGGATTTGCCTAACTCACTTCCTTGGGATTCTATGGAACCTATGCAAACTTCATTTCAAAAAGACGCCACTTGTTATTGGATCAAGCCTGGCTTATTGCAATATCTTGTCCAAAACCAACATTTGCGTCAAAACACTCAACCCATGTACGATTGGTATCAAAAGCAAGTTTATTGGTTCGCCAAGAAATATAAACAAACACAATTTTTACTCAATCTAAAAGATCGTATTGCGAACATCAATGAAGATCGTACTTTTAGAAAAGAATTGAAAGAGCTTGAAAAATCCTTCCAAGCATGGCGTCCAATGTATAAAAAGATTCTTCTCAAAGATTTACAAAAACAATCTGCAGATAAAAAATCCGATGGTTTTGATATTTTTGAGTATGAAGCTTTACAATTGATGCTTGATTGGCTCCAGGCTTTATCCTTAAAACAAACACCACATCTTTGGTGTTACGGAAAAATAAACCCTACTAACAGCTTGTTTGCACAATGATTATTTCTAGCAAAACAAACGCGAACTACAAAGATTTGTTGGCCTTAACCACCAATAGAGGTCGAAAAAAGTCCGAACGATTCATCATTGAAGGGAAACGTGAATTAAGTCGTGCGTTAAAAGCAAATCTACCGATTCTTTCTTTTGTTTTCAGCGAAAGCGCCACAAAAAACGAAACAATTACAAGCAGTTTTGGTCTTCATTTTTCGCAAGCAACGATTTTATCGGATGAGCTTTTTGCAAAACTAAGTATACGCGAAAATCCAGATGGTGTAATGGGGATCGCAAAAACTTGGTCCAGCGATTTATCACACTGTAAACTCGATCCTAACGGCCTCTATCTTCTAGTAGAAGGCTTGGAAAAACCCGGGAATCTAGGTGCACTGATGCGTTCCGCTGAAGCCACTCATGTCGATGGCTTCTTTATCGCAAATCCAGTTGTAAACATTTTTAACCCCAATGTTATTCGTGCTTCCCAAGGAGCCGTATTTAATCTTAAAATCTACTGGGACACCTCAGACAATCTACTTCAGTTTTTTAAGAATGCTGGGCTCCAAATGATTGCAACAACACCGCATACAGATCTTACTTATTGGGATTGCGACATGAAAAAAGGCTCTGTTATTTGTGTTGGTAGTGAAGCCTTTGGCCTGTCTAAAACTTGGCTCGAAACGGCTACCCAAGTCGTTATTCCGATGTACGGCCAATCTGCAGACTCGTTAAATGCCAATATCTCTGGAACACTCTGCCTCTACGAAGCGCGTCGTCAACGCCATCATTAAAAAAATAGGCATTTTTATCCAAAATTGCCTTTGCTTTCTTTAAAACAAAAAAGGGCATTACTGCCCTTTAACAATGAAATATTTATGATTAATTACTGGCGGAGAGAGAGGGATTCGAACCCTCGGTACCCTTGCGAGTACACAGCATTTCCAGTGCTGCACGATCGGCCACTCTGTCATCTCTCCTAACAACGAACATAATTATCAAAGACTTTTATGTTCGTTGGCAATACTAAAATTGAGAAACTAATGTTACGCCAGCACCCACAATAGAAGCGATTGTCATCAACTTCAATAAAATATTCAAGCTAGGACCTGCTGTATCTTTGAATGGATCTCCAACCGTATCGCCAATAACAGCTGCTTTGTGTGCTTCCGAACCTTTTCCACCGAAATGTCCTTCTTCGATATACTTCTTGGCATTATCCCAAGCGCCTCCGGAATTTGCCATGAAAATTGCAAGAACAAAGCCGCAAGATAGTGTTCCAGCCAACATACCAATAACTCCGGGTACGCCTAAACATACACCAACAATGAATGGGAAAGCAATGGTCATGAAGGCAGGCAAGAGCATTTCACGTTGAGCCGATTCTGTAGAAATGCGAACACAGCGAGAATAATCGGGCTTAGCTTCACCTGTAAGGATACCTTTAATTTCACGGAACTGGCGACGTACTTCATCAACCATCTTAGAAGCGGCACGACCAACTGCATTCATTGCCATTCCGCAGAAAACGAATGCCAACATCGCACCGATAAACATTCCCATCAAAACTTTCGGATTCAACAAATGTACTTCAAAAAAATGCATTAACTGAACCAAAGTAGTATCCAATGTGTGAACCATCTCTCCATTGATTTCTAAAACATCCTTGCCAATACGAACTAAACCTAACTTCAATTCTTGAACATAAGACGCGATCAATGCTAAAGCTGTTAACGCTGCCGATCCAATAGCAAAACCTTTTCCGGTTGCTGCAGTCGTATTTCCAATGGCATCCAAGGCATCCGTACGTTGACGCACTTCTCCTGGCAAACCACTCATTTCGGCATTACCGCCAGCATTATCGGCAATTGGACCATAAGCATCGGTAGCCAAGGTAATACCTAAAGTTGCCAACATTCCAACTGCGGCCAAACCAATACCGTAAAGTCCTTCATTGATGGCAGAAGCTTGGAATTTAGAAGCAAATCCGAATGCCAAAGACATACCAATAACCACTGCAATAACAGGAATTAAGGTTGATGCCATACCTTCACCTAAGCCACCAATAATAACAGGTCCAGGCCCCGTACTCGCCTTTTCGGCAATACGACGTGTTGGCTTGTACTCGCTAGAGGTATAATATTCACTGCCTTTACCGATAACAATACCGGTTATCAATCCGGAAACAAGAGCACCCCAAACATGAGTACCCAAGCCTAAGTAATTTAATAAGAAGTAGGAACAGATGATTAAGCCAACTGCTGCGACATGAATACCACGATCTAAAGCTTTTAAAATTGCTTTTCCGGATTCATCTCCGCCAACTTTAACAAAGAAAATACCACCCAAAGACAAGAAAATTCCAAGCGCACCCATTAATACTGGAGCCAAAACTGCATTCCATTGTAATTGAGGTTGATTGAAGAAAGCCAATGCCCCTAAAGAAGCTGCAGCCAAAATCGATCCATAATAAGATTCATAAAGGTCAGCTCCCATACCGGCAACATCACCAACGTTATCACCAACATTATCTGCAATAGTAGCAGGATTACGCGGATCATCTTCAGGAATTCCAGCTTCAACTTTACCTACTAAATCTGCTCCAACGTCGGCAGCTTTCGTGAAAATACCACCACCTACACGAGCAAACAAAGCTTGCAAAGAAGCACCAATACCAAATGTGACCATCGTGGTTGTAATCAACAATACTTTTTCTGCTTCTGAAGCTGCTTTTACAAATGTATTTAAAATATAAAACCAGAAAGAATAATCCATTACAGCCAAGCCAACAACCGTCAAGCCCATAACCGCTCCACTACGGAAAGCAACTGTCAAACCTTTGTTAAGCGAATGACGAGCGGCTTCTGCGGTACGTGAAGATGCAGCGGTTGCCGTCTTCATTCCAAAAAAACCAGCCAAACCCGAGAAAAATCCACTAGTTAAAAAGGCAAAAGGAACCCAATCATTTTGCAAGTCTAAACCATAAGCTAAAAACGCTAATAACAAAGCTAAAACGACAAAAACCATGCCGACCACTTTGTATTGCTGCTTAAGATAGGCCATAGCACCTTCTCTTACGTGCGAAGCAATCGTACGCATCGTCTCATTACCCTCGCTTTCTGCAATCATTTGCTTATAAAAATAGAAAGCAAAAATTAAGGCACTTAAACCTGCAATAGGCGCTAACCAAAACAATCCGTTCATCATAATATTACCTTTCCAGTAAAAAACAAATTTACCTCTTTATTAAAGATTATGGCTATTTTTAAAGAAATTTCAAGCTTAAATAAAAGAAATTATAAGCAAATCACGGTAAGTGTTTTCGCATTTCTTCTAAGATTTGCGTGATTGCAAAAGGATGCGGCACAATCGATTGTGGGGCAAAATTTCTTGGAACATAAACATCTGCAGAAGGTTCATGTGAAATAATTACACAAGATTCATCTTCGTTTACAGTGTCTACAACAGACCAACCTTCTATACGTAAACAAGGCTCTAAGGCCTTACAAATAGACTCATCAAGATTTAAATAACAACGCTTAATGCTTGTCTTTTTAGAAATAGAAAGGCTTTGTTTTGGCGTATATGCTGGTAGATAAAAAGTAAATACAGATCCTTGCGTTTTGGTACTTTCAACAATAATGGTACCATCATAACGTTTTATAATTCCGTAAACACTCGCCAAACCTAATCCAGTACCTTTTCCTATTGGTTTTGTTGTAAAAAAGGGCTCAAAGATTTTCTTTTGAGTTTCATCATCCATACCCTCGCCCTGATCTTGGACAGAAATTTGAACATATGAACCCTCTATTAAGCCTTGAGGACACCCTTTGAAATTTTTAGCACGAATTTCTATTTTTCCACCATTAGGCATCGCATCTTTTGCATTTACACAAAGGTTCACTAAAATTTGATCCAAATGTGTTTCAGACAATTTTAATGGCCATAAATTTGCTTCTATTTCTTCAGACAAAAGAATATTCTTGCCTAACCAATTCCGCAACA
>CAZIZB010000032.1:0-7099 GCA_964543635.1 uncultured Opitutales bacterium
TAAAGTATCCTTCAGCCTTGATAAAGGTTAATGTAAGATTTCGATCGCTTGAGTTAAGGATTTGCTGAACAAATTATCGTGACAAGCATCATCCAAGCGTGATTTCTGCATACGGAAGCAAACAAGCTCATTGGCTTCACAAAAGATAACATTTACATTCTTCTCCTTTAAAGAAGCAACGAAGAATCGCAAAGAGTCGATAGCACTTACATCGATAAATGGGACATGGTGTAGGCGAATAATAATGGTATGAATATCTTTATTGACACTAGACAATTTCGATTGAAACGTTTCTATAGCGCCAAAGAAAAAAGGACCTTCAATAGAGTAAATACTTACGTCTTGAGGAACATCGATATGCAATTGCTTGTGCAACAACTCAATGTTTGAATTGTGTTCAATTTGCACGGTTTTAGACATGCGTCGCATGAAAAACAAAGTGGAAAGTACAACACCAATATTGACAGCAACGACAAGATCGACACAAACTGTTAATAAAAAGGTAATAATAAGGACAAAACAGTCCGATTTTGGGGCTGTTGTTAAAATCCTAAAAAAGCGGCGATAATCGCTCATGTTATAGGATACAACAAATAAAATGGCCGATAATACTGCAATGGGAATATAGACAGAAAGTGGGGCAAGTACGAGTATAAACAAGATAAGCGTTATACAATGAACAATACCGGACACAGGAGAATTTCCGCAACTTTTTATATTTGCGGCTGTTCTTGCAATGGCTCCAGTTGCAGCAAATCCACCGAATAAAGGCGCAACGATGTTTGCAAGGCCTTGCCCGATCAATTCTTGATTGGAATTGTGGTGCGTTCCCATCATACTATCTGCAACAGCAGCTGAAAGCAAGGATTCGATAGCACACAATAAGGCAATGGTAAACGCGGGACCGATCAGTTCGGGAATGAGGTATAATGGAACTACAGGAAGCTTAAATGAAGGAAGTGTTTGTGGAATACCACCAAAAGCAGATCCGATTGTAGCAACCGAGCTGAAATTAAAACTATACTGTACGACCGTAGCAATAATAAGGGCTACAAGAAAACCTGGAAGCGGTTTTAAATACTTGTTGGTAAAGATAATTATGCATAAACTTATAATCGAAATCAGCGTTGTTGTGGCGTCAAATGTTGGAAAGGCATGTAACAAATCTATCAATTTTGAACCCATAGATGTACCTTGAAACTGTACCGTAAGGCCAAAGAAGTTTTTCCATTGCCCAACACATATCGTTAGAGCAACACCTGAGGTAAAGCCAACAATAACGGGTTCTGGAATATATTTTATAATGGAGCCCAATTTAAAAAGCCCCATAAATACTAAGAAAATTCCGGCCAATAACGTAGCTAATTGAAGTCCACTAAAGCCATATTTATGAGTAATAGCACAAAGAATAACCACAAAAGCACCGGTAGGTCCTGCAATTTGAACACGGCTTCCTCCAAATAGCGAAACCAAGCATCCCGCAATAATAGAGGTATATAAACCATTTTCAGGTGAAACTCCAGAAGCAATGGCAAAAGCCATTCCTAACGGTAATGCGATAACACCCACAATAATTCCTGGCAAAATATTCGACAAGATATTTTTTTTAGAAAATAAACCACAACGATAAGCTTCAGTAACTGCAAACATAAGTTCTTACGATGTAATAAAAAAAATAAGATCAGCCTTAAAGAGAAATTAGTCAAATATTTTTTTGCGAAAGCTTGATATGGAAATTAGTTTGATGAAATTTTAGGAACAAAAAATGCTTCGTTACAATTATAATGGCAAATGATATAGGGATTAATGCGCAAGCAGCCAATCAAACCTACATGAATACAGTAGGCGATGCGGATGGTGTAAGTACAGAAAATCAAGTGGGAAACCTTAATGGGCAAAATGTAGCTATTGATAAAAGTAGCGATCCAACAACAAAGGATGATGAACTTGCCTCCAGTATAAAAGCTGAAAAAGATACACAAAAAGCAATTAAAGAAAAAAAAGAAAAAGATGATAAAAACAAAAAAACGAATGCAATGCAAGGAGCAAAGCATACAGAAGATGTTAACGAACACCAACAACAAGGTAAACGTATCTCTAAACAAACAGAAAAGAGGTTAAGCATTATCAATCAAAATACGAATGAAGATTTGCAAAATACTATCAATCAACGTTCTTATTCGTTGTTTAGTGGTAGCGAAGATAAGTATCGAGAATGTTGCAATAAATTTAGTGCGCTTTTAGAAAAGGGTTCCAGTTCTCCAGAAGCCTTTGAAGAATTGCTAAATACATTCGACGATGTAGCAGAGCAACATAATGCTTTACAGATAACCAAAGACGTTTGGGAGCGAAAACTGACAAGGCTAAAAACGCTTGCAAAAGAAACCAAAGAAAGAGCTGTAGGAGAAGATTCTAAACAATCACAAGAACAAGAAAACGATTATACTCAACTTCAGCAACAAATTAAGAAACTTGAACAAAACATTGAGAATCTCAGTACTGTTCAAGATAAATTAATGCTAGAAAATGGCAATCGTATTGAAGATAGCTATAAACTAGCACCTTTATTACGTGAAGTTACTGCCAATTTAACTCATGATATTGCACTACCACCTAAAAGCTTTAACGAAATTATTTTGGATAAAGTTTTACCGCTTAATGGTGATCCGGTTAAAACATTCGAATGTTTGTGTGAAAATTTTATTGAAAACAATAAAACAGCCAAAAATATTGGTGAATCCATTTCTTGTTTTGAAAACAACTTATTTATTATAAGGGAATGCTTAAAACATGAATTGAAAACATGCCAAGATACGAAGGTATCATTTGCTATTGTCAATGTCTGTCGAGCATCTGAAAAATTAGAAGCTGTTAACAATGAAAATATAATGGTTGTCAATCTTACTGCCAATAGTTTTGCCAAAAATATCGAATAATCATGATTGAGAATCCAAATATACCCGAACTTTCCTTTCATATTACGCAAGTAATTATGCAATCCATTTTAAAAGAATGGCTCGATCCGCAAGTTATTAATCAAATGTATAACAAACTGCAGCTGAATACCAATGAAGAGAAAATTTTCTTTTTGACGCATTTATCGATGGCAATACGCAAGTATCCGGATACAATTTTCCCAAATCCAGACTTACGAACACAATTTTTAAATGTTATTCAAGAATGCTTAGATGCACGTATATTAGAGGAGAATAATTGATTATGATAAATAATGAAATTGAACATTTTGGAAGAAGCATTGGGGTCGAAAATTTGGCTTTAA
Organism: uncultured Opitutales bacterium; assembly: GCA_964543635.1. Lineage (GTDB taxonomy): Bacteria > Verrucomicrobiota > Verrucomicrobiia > Opitutales > UBA9783 > JBKSMP01. The sequence goes on from CAZIZB010000032.1 coordinate 3,281, forward strand.
ATGAGGAAGGATGCTTAAAATTTATATTCGAAAATAATGTCCATATTAACATTGAAAAATTTGAGGATACTATTTTTTTCTTTATTACTAAAACTTACGAACTAAGCCCCTTGCCTTATAATTATTATATATCGGCCCTTAGCATGAATTATCGCTTAAATACAACACCTTTTCCCGTCGAAGCGATTGCTAAAACCGATCAAGATGTTGGTTTTTTTGTACGGATCAAGGAAAATCAATGCGATCAACCTACTCTTTACAAACTATTTCAATTTTTGCTGCAATACATGCGTCAATTTGAGAATAAAGTCGTTAACTAATTGTTAACGATGTAAGGTCGCATAAGCATCATGTAGTCGGAATAAACCACGGCAGCTTTGGTCGGCATTGAAAACTGGCAATACATTTAATTGCTGCGGCCGATCTTCCATAAGTTGCAAGGCTTCTTCTAGATTCAATTGCGCTGAAACTTTTATCGGATTTTCGGTCATAATATCCTTCGCAAAAACCTCTTCTATGGATTGGCAAGTTTGCAAAGAACGACGAACATCCCCATCCGTTATCAAACCGATAAATTGGTTGCCTTCCATCACAAAAGCTCCCCCTAAAGGCTTAGACGTCATTTCAATAACTACTTCACGCAAGCTTGCATTTGGCTTTACACAAGCAACATCTTTCAAGGGACAGGTTAAATCTCCCACGCAATTACCTAAGCTTTTACCAAGTTGTCCACCGGGATGAAACTTAAGGAAATCTTCTCGTTGGAAACCTTTAGCATGCATGAGCGTACAAGCAAGGGCATCGCCAAGTGCTAATGCCAAGGTTGTACTTGCGGTAGGTACAAACCCCAAAGGATCGGCTTCGCGCGTGATCGAGGCATCTAATACAAAATCGGCCGCTTGAGCCAAAGGCGAAACAAGATTACCGACCATCGCAATTACCGGCGACTTAAATTGGCGAATTACAGGGATCAAATTTAATAATTCCTGTGTGCTTCCGCTACGCGATAAGAAGATCGTAGGATCTCCTTTAGAATAAATTCCCAAATCCCCATGTAAGGCTTCTGAAGGATGTAAAAAGACAGAGCGTGTTCCGGTACTATTAAACGTAGAGCTCAATTTTTGGGCAATATAACCTGATTTTCCAATTCCTGTAAAAACAACTTTACCCGTATGGTTCTTGATTAAATCGACAACAGCACTAAAAGCTGCATCATCAAATCGTTCATATAAGCGATTCAAACTCGAAATTTCTTCCGCTAAAACCTGCTTTCCTACTTCACCAAAATTCATTGTATTAAAATTTTATATAAGTATTATCTTGAGAACATTTGGGACAAGCTGCAACATCTACAGCCTCCAAACACGTATAAATAACGTCACACTTAGAACAATAAAACGCATGCTTTATTTGTAATTGTTCGTATTGTTCTGCATGCTGATTTTCAAAATGCACTTCATATAAGATATAAAGTAACAATAATAAGCACAAACTCGCTATAAAATAGGCTTCCATTACATCCTTTGTACTGTTTCCAAACCGAGCAAATGCAAACCCGTTTCCAAAGTTGCCAACGTTGATTGACAAAGTAACAAGCGCAAATTTTGTACATTTATATCATCTACGCGAACCTTATCGGCATTGTAAAAACTTGAAAACGTACCCGCTAATTCAAATAAATAGCGACACAACCAATGTGGTTTTAATTCCTTTAACGCTAAAGTTAGAGCCATTGGAAACCCAATCAGTTTACGTGCGAGTGCTCGTTCGGTTTCCGTAGAAAATACATCTACTGATTCTAATGCTCGGGAATCTAGGGTAGAAGCATCGAAGTTCATTTTTCTGAAAATCGTATGAATACGCGCGATGGCATAGAGCAAATAAGGAGCCGTATTGCCTTCAAAATTGATCATTTTATTCCACTCAAAGCGGTAATTACCGGTACGTTCTTGCGATAAATCCGCGTATTTAATAGCTCCTAAACCGACAACTTCAGCAACTTTACGTTTTTCTTCTTCTGATAAATCCGGACTTTTTTCGCTAATAAGTGCGTAAGCACGTGCAACGGCTTCATCAAGTAAGGCTTGTAGTTGTACGGGTTTCCCTTCGCGGGTTTTAATGGCCTTACCACTGGCATCCAAAATCGTTCCGAAATAGACGTGATACAATTCAGGGATCGGTAAATGAGCTTTTTGAAACCATTTTTCAACCGTAAGGAACAATTGTTCAAAATGGTCGCGTTGACGGCAATCCGTTACATAAACAAGCGCATTTGCCTTTAATTCCTGAACGCGATATTTAACGGTTGCCAAATCGGTAGAAGCGTAATTAGAAGCACCATCGGACTTACGAACAATAAAAGGCTGCTTACAAAACCGAGGATGATCTTCATGGAAAACAACAAGCGCTCCCTGGTCTTGGACGGCCAAGTGATGGCGTTGTAAGTCCTCATAAATGGCTTCGACTTTATCGCGATAAAAGGATTCCCCTAGAACATAATCAAAGCTAACCCCCATGCGTTTATAGATGAGTTCAAAGCTTTGATAGGAAATGGTATTAATTTTCTTCCACAAATCGAGGTTAACAGGATCACCTTGTTGTAGCTTTACGAGTTCTTGACGAGCTTTTTCGAGCCATTGTGGATCTTCCTTCATGCGAGCGCTACCTTGCTGATATAAGCCTTCAAGGGTTTCGATGGCTTGCTCAGGAGGTTCGCTAAAATCGTAATTTGCGGCCTTAATTTCGACCAGTAAGATACCGAATTGCGTTCCCCAATCTCCGATATGGTTGTCGCGAAGCACTTTACCGCCACCAAAGCGGATAAAACGTTGCAAAGCCTCTCCAATGACCATAGAACGCAGATGGCCAACATGCATACGTTTAGCCGTATTGGGGGAAGAATAATCTACCACAACGGTTTTATCGGCAAAAATAGAGCGATAATGCCCTTTATAAGAATCTTTGGTGTGAAATTCCGAAAGCCACTGCAATAATCCTGCATCTTTTAATCGAAAATTTAAGAAGCCAGGTCCCGCCACACTCACTTCAAAAGGGGTATTTAAAGCCTTAAAAGCTTCCATTAAGGTTTGAGCACCTAAACGCGGATTAGCCTTCTGTTTCCCAAAGTAGGACAAAACACCATTGGCCTGAAAATCTCCAAAACGTTCATCTGCAGGTCGAATCTCTGGGTCAAAATCATCCCCAAAACCTTCCAAGGTTCCTGCCAACCCTCTTAATGTCTCATCCAAATACCGCTCTAATGAAAAATCCATCTTCTCTAACTCAACCCATTCCGCCCCTAAAGTCAATGGCAAATGTTCTCGGAAATAAACGCTGGTTTGCAAAATTCCCTCTAGCTATCAGCAAAAATAAAAAACTCCACAAGCTTTTGTGGAGTTTTCTTAGAATTGATAAAATTTGTTATTATCGTTCTAAAACATTATCTACAATAGGTTGTAAGTATGGTTTACATTCTCCCCATTCTTGTAACATTTCCGCGTTTTCTTCATTTGGATCTTCTAAATACTGTTTTGCAACATTAAGAAACATACAATCTTCTTCTAATTCTAGAACTTTTGTTTCTTCTTCTTCGGATATATTACTAGATTCTGCTTTTTTTCGTAAAGAATACGCCTCTTGTAGTATTTGTTGAATATCCTCTATAGATAAACTTTTAGATAGCTTTGCTATTTTTACTTCTAAGTTTAATAATGCTTCTTTTAGATCACCTGCAAACATATTAGAATAAACTAATGTTAATCCAACACACATTGATAACATATATTTATCTTTCATGATTTTTCTTTTAATTATTGTTTT
>CAZIZB010000033.1:0-6863 GCA_964543635.1 uncultured Opitutales bacterium
CATAAAAGATGTACTTTTTGTGCATGGCAAAAAAGCAAATTTTAGTACTTTTGTTTCCGGGGTTTGAAGAGGTTGAGGCGTTTGTTCCGATTGATCTTTTGCGGCGTGTAGGCGTAGAGGTTGTTGTAACGAGTTTAGGGCAAGAGCTTGGGATGAAAGGGGCGCATGGGATAGGTTGCCAGGCAGATGTTTCGCTCAGTTCGCTAGATGTGAAGCATTTTGATGGGGTTGTTTTGCCAGGAGGTCCTGGAGTTTTTGATTTGCAAGAAAATTCAGAGGTTTTGAAATTAATTCAGTATTTTTATGGGCAGAAGAAATTGGTTGCGGCTATTTGTGCGGCTCCGATTGTACTAAAAGCTGCGGGGTGTTTGCCGGAAAACTTTACGGCGCATGCTTGTGTGGAATCGGTATTGGAGGGTTGCGATACTCAAAAGAGTGTGGTAGTTCATGAAAACGTAATTACGGCAAGAGGCCCTGGTGCTGCTTTTCCATTTGCATTTGAGATCATACAAAGATTGACATCCGATGACGTTGTCCTAAAATTGAAAGAGTCGATTCATTATGAAAAGTAAGTCTGATACAAAATCTAGAAAGCCGTTAAAAACAGTTGCGGATGCATTTTTACTTGATTTATTAGGTTCGTCGTCACCATCGGGTTGCGAATTTGAAGCACAAGCCGTTATTGAAAAACATGTGGCTCCACATGCAGAATCTTTAAAAAAAGATGTTTTAGGAAATCGTATTGCAACTATTCATTCGAAAGGTTCTCCGCGGGTTTTAATGGCGGGGCATATGGATGAAATTGGTTTTATTATTCGTCATATTAGCAAGGATGGTTTTTTGTTCTTTGATACGATTGGTGGGCATGATGTGGGTTTAATTTCCGGTCGTAAAGTTCGGATTTTGACCGAAAAAGGCTATGTTTATGGGATAACCGGTCGTCGTGCGATTCATTTATTGACTGCAGAAGAGCGTAAGCAAATGCCTAAGTTACATTCATTGTGGATCGATATTGGAGCGAGCTCAAAAGAAGAAGCCTTAAAGAAGGTTTCTATTGGTGACGTAGCGGTTTACGATAATGAGCCGTTTTATATTGATAATGGATTTTTATGTGCACGTGGTATTGACGATCGTGGAGGGGCTTATGTGGTACATGAAGTTTTGCGTCGTTTATCTAAGGAAACAATGGCAGCATCTTTGACAGCTGTAGCGACTACGCAAGAGGAAATTGGAACGCGTGGAGCCGTAACAGCAACTTATGGGGTTCATCCGGATGTGGGTATTGCCGTTGATGTTGGGCATGCAACGGATTTCCCGGATGGCGACAGTAATAAATTGGGCGATTATAAATTGGGGGCAGGGCCTATTATAACCCGTGGACCGAATATTTGTCCGGTTGTTTTCTCGAAATTAAAAGCCTGTGCAGAACGCTTAAAGATTCCGTATCAAATTGAGGCTGAATCGGGACCTACAGGTACAGATGCGCGTGTCATACAATTGTCGCGAGAAGGTGTTGCGGCAGGTTTGGTCAGCATTCCCTTGCGTTATATGCACACACCACATGAAGTGGCTTGTTTGGATGATATCGAATGGACAATCCAGTTGTTGGCTGAATTTGTGCGTTCTTTGAAAGCTGATGATAAATTTGAATGGTAAGGAATAAAAGATGTTAAGTGGGATACAGATATTTTTAGAGAAAAATCGCAAATGGTTGTTTGGATTTCTCTTGGTGGTTATTGTTGTGCCTTTCGTGTTTACGATTGGGAGTACGCCCGGTTTGGTAGCCGGTAAAAAGATGCGTTCAATGAAGTTGTTTGGGTATAATTTGAATGACCGAAAGCAGCTCGAAACGGTTGTTCGTAACGGTGCTTTAAGTATCGCTCTGCAGACGGGTAATGAAGAAAATGCCTGGATGGAGGCTGCGCAAGGTTATGCTTTTTATCGCTTGTTTTTATTGAGCATGGCCCAACAGTTGCGTTTGCCAACTCCCAATGAGGAAGCTTTGCAGGCTTTTTTACAAAAATTGCCTTTGTTTTGGGATGAAAAGCAGCAATTTAGTCCAGATGTTTACAATACCTACTTAAGCAATGTGAAGCAAATGTTTGGAAAAACCTTTTCTTTGCGCCAATTGTTGGAAGAAGATTGTTTATGTGCGCAAGTGCGTGAAGTTGTACAAAGAACGGGATTTGTGTTGCCACAAGAATGTGAGGCTTTGTTTAAGCATGCGAAAGCCCATTATAACTTCGAGTACTTTGTGGTAAAAAATGAAGAAGTTGTGCCAGAGCAAGTAACTGAAGCGGACTTACGTGATTACTTTGATAATCACCAAGAAGATTATCGTATAGGACAAAAGGCGGATGTGGTGCTTTTGTTCTTTGATACTAAGAATTATGCGGCTTCTTTGCCTGTTGTGACAGATGAAATTTTAGAAAACTACTTCAATGAACACAAAAATAATTTTAAAGGTGAAAAAGATAAGGAAGCTGTTTTTTCTGAAGTAAAAGAACAGGTCAAATCCGCTTGGACAGAAGAGCAGCTTTTTGTATTGGCTGAGCAAAGTGCGATGGACTTGGCATTGACGGTTTATAACCAATCAATTGCGTACGAAAGCGAACTTTGGAAGCAATTGTTGGATAAAAACGATGTGCGTTGCATCCATTCGCTTGCACCCTATACGCGGGATACTTTGCCTAAAAATAAAGGGTTGCCAGAGGACGTTCTTCTAAAAGCATTTGAACTTTCCGAAGACCATTTCTTAAGTGAGCCGATGCGTGTTAAAAAAGGGGTTGTTTTAGTAGCCTTGAAGAAGTTTATTCCGTCGTACATTCCAGAAATGGATGAGGTGCGTGAACGCCTTACTGCCGATGTTAAGCTGTTTAAGCGCGAAAAAGCTTTTGGTGAAAAGATGGAGCAATTGATAAAGTTATTGCAAGATTCTAACTTGGAAAAAGCTAAAACAGCTTTTAAATTAGAAACCAAGATCCTTGAAGATTTTTCTTTAGAAAATGGATTTAAGGTTTTGTATGAATTGCTGCAACCGCATGCTATCTTTGAATTTATGCATGGTATGGGCCGTTTGCCTCTCAATCAGTGGTCGAAAGCTTATCCAGGTGTTGAAGATACCGTTGTGTTGTTCAAGTGTACACAGCAGAAATTAGGTGAGATCACTGAAGAAAGCGAAGATTTTAAGAAATTTAAGCAAAATTATCTCATGCATCAAAAGCAAGTTCAATCGAATGCCGTTTTGCATGAGATTCTAGAAGATGCAATGAATAGCGGTCAGCATAAATGACCCAAGCACTGCATCATTGGATTTTAGATGGCTACAATGTAATGCATGCCTTGCATTGGTTGCAGCCATCTTTGTCGTTTGAATTGGCTCGCGAACGCTTTATTAGTTGGGTTGGACAATTCCAAGCCTTAGGTGATAAACATGTGACGATTGTTTTCGATGATAATGTACACCGAGAAGGCCCTAGAGAAATACATCCGCGCGTTCGTGTTTTGTACAGTCCGCAAGGCTTTAATGCTGACGGAACTATTTTGACCCTTGTTCGTCAAACTTTACCTAATTTACGCCCTTATTTAACCATTGTTACGCGCGATTTAATGCTTCGTGATGCCCTTTTTGCTCACAAATGTGTAGTTATTTCTCCAGAAGCATTCAGTCGAGAATTCGATACCTATTGTTCCTATTCTTCGCAAAAACATGAAGTTCTATTGGATAAAAAGAAGCATTTTTATCGGCCATTTGAGGATTTAGATCGAGAGTTTTTAGCCTAAATTGTAGACTTTACAATCTCACATTTTCATAATGATTCAGTGAGCGAATTTTGCCTCTATCTGTCCAGGTAATCGAAATGATATCGAATCGATAGGTTAAATAAGTGCGATGGGTACGTAAATAATGTTTTATTACCATTCGAAGAGCTTGTTTTTTTCTTCTATCGACCGAGTCAAAACCGCTTTGCAAGCTTGTTTCACTACGTCCACGAACTTCAACAAAGACGAGGCAATTATTTTTCTCGGCAATAATGTCGACTTCGTAGATACCAAAACTCCAGTTGCGTTCAAGGATACGATACTTCGATTTTCGTAAATACCGCGCTGCTGCTTGTTCTCCGCGAAACCCCCTACGAACATTGGCGTTGTGAACGTATTTGGGGAGGAATTTGCAGTAATAATAAAGTTTTTTTAGAAGCTTCAATTCGATTTTTTCAAGCCCTGTTGGAGGTATTTAAATAAACCCCAAAATACGTAAGTTAGGGACAAAATGGCCAACGATAATTCCTCAAATGTCAGTAAAACCGCTACTACGCTTACCATCAAAATAAAGGCTCGAATTTTTGTTTCGGTATTCCAATCGATATGTTTGAAGCTAGGGTAGGGGACATTACTGACCATTAACCAAGCAATCAGTAACATCAATATCGGTAATAAAAGTGCCCATGCTTTCAGATCGAAGCGATTAATGACTAAGACCAAAGAAGCGATCACACTTGCAGCAGCTGGAATGGGCAATCCTACAAAACAACACGCATTATTGACGGCTTTTTTTTGCTCACTACTTAAAAGAGGATGAGTGATAACATTAAAACGTGCCAAACGTACAGCTCCACACAATAAATAGATAAAGCCAATGATCCAGCCGATTTTTCTAAAAAAAGGAAAGTCATCTGTTGGCGATAAAATAAGGAAAAACACCATCATGGCTGGAGCTAATCCGAAAGAAACCACGTCAGCAATTGAGTCGAATTCTTTACCAAATAAGGATTCGCGGCCTCCCAAACGTGCGAGTCTTCCATCTAAACCGTCACAAATAAATGAGCCGAAAATGCACCAAACAGCTTGATTGTAGAACTCAACGGATGCCAAACTTTCTTCGCAGTATTTGGCTTGAATACAACGAATAATACACAAAAAACCAAAAAAGAGATTGCCGGCAGTAAAAGCATTTGGCAATAAGTAGATTTTTGCCAAGGAAATTTCAGAATTGCGGTTTACCTTCATAATGACTTATTTCTTCAACTTTTCTAAATATTGCCAGAAACGATTATCTTTTTCAATCATTTCTTCGTTAAAAGGCAATTTTGATCGAAAGAGGAAATCATTCCAGGTGTGTTTGGGCAATAAGTAGTGCACTAGACGTGTCTGCTCGGAAGTACATTCGAAGTAAATCCGAAAATCATTCCAACGAATCCGATAATAGGTTTTTTGCTCACGAACGATTTTCCCCAAATCCTCCACATTTTCAAAGTTAAAATCGGTTAAAAACGCAATTAGCTTCAATTGCTGTTCTTGTGATAAATGCTGTAAAATAGCATTACTTTGTGCACTAAATGTTAAGGTTATTTGTCCCATAATTTTTTATTGCGGTTTAGGGCTTGAATATGGCGTTTACATGCACGCGCACGCTCAAAATCCTCTGAATCGGTATAGGTTTGCATTTGTTGTTGCCAATACTCAATGCGTGGTTCAAATGCTTCTTTAGAAAGATTGTGACTTGGAATTTTACCAAAATGTAGGGTTATTCCTTTAAAACCTTGAATCCAATCTTTACAACTAGCTTGGAAAAATTCTCTGCAATGTGGGCAGCCAAAACGTTTATGTTCTTCCACCCACTCTTGTGCTGCACCGCAAAATGGACAACAATTGTTAGATAAGAGTTTTTTAGTTGTTTTAAGCTTCAGCCCATCTGCAATGAAATACGCATTTTCTTTGTAAATACCGCGCTCTTTGGCATGTGTTTCACACAGATCAAATTGAGACATACAACCATCTTGTCCAATGCTTACAAATTGCACAGAAGCCTCTAAATCACACTCACAACACTTTTTATTCATCGCCTTTTATTAACCAAGATTCCGCTTCCAAAGCTGCTTGAATACCCATGCCTGCTGCTACAGCTGCTTGACGATAAAAATGATCGACGCAGTCACCTGCAGCAAAAACACCCGGAATAGCTGTACAAACAGCTCGCTTAGCAATTTTTATGTACCCTTGTTCATCCAAATCTAATACGTCTTTAAATGCTTGGGTATTAGGCTTCCAACCAATTGCTAAAAATACGCCTTTACAGTCAATGGTTCTGCTTGTGTTTTCTTGCGTATGTTTGACAACAAAAGCTTTTAAAAAGCCATTTTCATCGACTTCAAACTTTTCGGGAGCATGATTCCAAACGACTTCAATGTTTTCGTTAGAACAGACGCGATCGGCCATAATCTTTGAAGCACGTAAGGTATCTCTACGATGAATTAAGTAAACTTTTTTACATAGCTTACTTAAATAAAGGGCTTCCTCGCAAGCAGAGTCTCCGCCGCCGACAATACACACAACTTCATTGCGATAGAAAAACCCATCACACGTCGCACATACACTAAGGCCTTTACCACCTAAAAGTTCGCGTTCTAACGGCAAATTAAGCGAACTCGGATGTGAACCTACTGCGAAAATGACAGCATCTGCTAGTAATTTCTCTCCATTGGATAAAGATAGTTGCTTTTGTTGGCCTACGAGCTCTACCTGTTGAACAGCCCCATCTTTAAATCGCGCACCAAACTTTTCTGCTTGTTGACGCATACGATCCATCAGTTCCATTCCTTGAATTTTTTCAGGAAATCCAGGAAAATTCTCAATCTCTGTCGTTTGTGTTAGCAAGCCACCTGGTAAATCTCCAGAGATAACCAATGGATTTAATTGAGCTCTAGCTGTGTAAATAGCTGCAGAAAGTCCTGCACATCCACTACCTATAATCACTACTTTTTCTGAATGCATATGCGTACTTCTCCTTTTTATCAATTTTAACGACTTACTTCTGCTTTTAAGTGCATCATATTTTAAAAAAAAGTCAATTGTTTTTGAGG
>CAZIZB010000034.1:0-6849 GCA_964543635.1 uncultured Opitutales bacterium
AAAACTTTTTCTAATTACAAAATTTCCTGGTAAATTCCACCACCAATAAGGATATGGTCTCGATAAAAAGCGATGGCTTGACCAGTAGCCAAAGCACGTTGAGCTTGTGCAAATTCGATTTCGGCCACGGAATCAGAAATCCAATGCCAAGTAATTTCTTGTGAAGTGTCACGATAACGTGGTTTGGCCAACAATTTTTCGCCACTTTTCGGTTTTTCTTCTAAAAAATTTAGACCCAAAATACGGGCTTTTTGGGCATACAAACCTTTTGTCTCCAGGTGGTCAAAACCGACCATTAAACGGCCTGTAGTATAATCTTTGGCAACAACCACGTAATGTTCAAAATCGCAGTTCGAAGGTACATCAATCCCTTTTCTTTGACCAATTGTGAACCGATGCAACCCACGATGTTGCCCTAAAATCTTCCCCTCCAGATTTACAATTTCTCCGGGAGTATCCGGCACATATTTTTCTAAAAATTGATTAATCGAGACCTTGCTACTGCCCAAAAAACAAATCCCTTGGCTATCCTTACGTTGTGCATTAGGAAGACCGATTTTTTGAGCTAAATTACGTACTTCTGGCTTCGTAATCTCGCCCAAAGGGAAATGTACGTTTACCAAATTTTCACGCTTTACCAAACACAAGAAAAAACTTTGATCCTTATTGGAATCCAAACCTTCTGCCAATGAAAACGAGCCCCTATCGCTACTTATTTTCCTACAATAATGCCCTGTAGCCAACCCATCAAACTGATTGCGTGTCATATGTTCCACCAATACGCCAAATTTAATGTAACGATTGCACATGACATCCGGATTTGGAGTTTGCCCCGAACGATAACCCTCAATCAAATAATCAACGACCTTTTTGCGATAAACATCAATAAAATTGATAATTTCGAAAGGGATTTGCAAACATTCTGCCACCGATCGTGCAGCTGCTAAATCCTCACGCCAAGGACATTCTTTCCATAATTCCGTTTCGTTTTGCCAAGAACGAAAAAAAACACCGTGGACCTGATAACCTTGCTCTTTGAGTAAATAAGCGGCTATGGCGCTATCAACGCCTCCGGATAACGCCACTAAAATCCGCTTACTCATTCAGATTTTCGACCTCTGTCTTACAAAAACGATTCATTCCTAAATACACAACAGGGGTCACAAACAAGGTCAGAATTTGAGCAAAAATAAGGCCACCTGCCACACATAAGCCCAAAGGAATACGCGAAGCACCGTCTGCCCCTAAGCCCAATGCAATCGGCAAAATACCAAAAACAGTACTTACGGTTGTCATCAAAATCGGACGAAAACGATCGCAACAGGCATTTAAAATGGCTTCTTCTGGGCTTTGGCCTAAACGCTGCTTTTCAACGGCAAAATCAACCAATATAATACCATTTTTCTTAATAATACCCATCAACATGAATAATCCGATAAAGGCATATAAGGAAAATTCTGCATTAAAGACATAAAGCGTCAGCAAACCACCCGCCAAAGCTACTGGTAAGGTTGACAAAACTGTCAATGGATGAATCCAATGCTCATATAAACATCCCAACACAACATACATGACAAAGATAGCCACAAAGAGCAAAAACGTCAAACTCTTCATGGATTGCTGGAATTCTTTCGACTCACCTCCTAACATGCCATCAACGCCATTCGTACAAACATCTTTGGCAATTGCTTCAATGGATTCAAGCGTTTGGCTCAACGCAACTTTACCATTGAGGTTGAAAAAGATATCTGCCGAAGGGAAATTATTTTTGTGGAAAACGCTTACAGGGCCTACATTACGCTTTATGTCCACTAAAGCATCCATAGGTATGGAACGACCGCCTGCGTTTGCAATACTCAATGAATCCATATGTTGCAAAGAACGACGCTGATCTTGCTGAGAAGCCACAATCACTTCATACTGTTCCATATCACCTTTAATCAAATACGAATAATTCAAAGAAAGCCCTTCTTTTATCGTATTTTCAAGCGCATAAGGCGTAAGTCCATATTGGAACAAGCGACGACGATTGTAGTGAACATCCAAAACAGGATCATTTAACTCAACGTTGCAATTCAATGAACGCGGATCAATACCAGGAACAGAAGCAAAACGTTTAACCAATTCTTGCGCAGCTTTATTGACTTCATCAGCTTCCATACCGGTTACCGTATAAACATATTTACCACGGCGATTATCCGCAGAACTTGTCTGAATTTCCAAAACAGGTATTGGTTTAATTAAGGGTAAAATCCCTGGAACTTGAAACAACATACCTTGCAACTCTCTGCATAAGGTATTGATAGAAACATCTTTTCCACCACTCAAAGATTTGCGCTCTTCTAAATCTTTCAAAACAATTAAGCAAACACCTTGGTTTCCTGCCATAAACTGCCCAATACCACTCGCATTCATCGTAACTTTAACGGCAGGATGCTTAGAAACAACAGACTTTATCTGCTCTTGATACCGATGCATTTGATCCGGAGATGTTCCCGTCTGAGCCATAAAAACCCCCATGATTGCAGAACTATCACCAGCAGGCAAAAAAGTTTTTGGAATAGAGATAAATAAGGAAACCCCCAATATAACGCAAGCTGTCCAAACCCACCAGGAAATCCAACGATGCTCAAAAAACCAGTGTAAACGCTTACGATACCATTTCAAGAAGCCATGTTCTAAATTATAAGCAAAACGCTCAATCAAGGTTTTATCATCTTTTTTATGCTTCTTAAGGAAACGTGCACACATAACCGGTGTTACCGTCAAGGAAACCAATCCTGAGGCGAAAATAGAAACAACAATCGTTACAGAAAATTCACGGAATACACGACCGATTTGCCCATCCATGAAAATCAAAGGGATAAAAGTCGCCATTAATGAAAAGGTCATCGACAAAATCGTAAAGCTAATTTCAGAAGCCCCTTTAAATGCAGCTTCTAAAGGACCCATGCCCGCTTCCATATGTCGAACAACGTTTTCCAAAAACACAATTGCGTCGTCCACCAAAAACCCAATCGCCAAGGTCAATGCCATCAAGGACAAATTATCGAGACTATATCCTAGCTGCTTCATTACAATAAAGGTAATCAAAAGCGACAAAGGCATAGCAACCACTGGAATAATGGTTTCTCTTACACGACCTAAGAAAAGGAAAATAACAAGAGCAACCAATACAAATGCAATAACAATCGTTTCTTTAACCTCATTAATGGAATCCAAAATACTTTTAGCTTTATCGTAAATAGGCAGCAATTTTACTGAAGGAGGCAAGGTTTTATAAAGATAAGGCAGCATCTCATTAATATGCGAAGATACTTCAACGGTATTAGCACCTGGAGCTTGGCTAACGGCTAAAACGATGATAGAATCCATATCAATACTTACACCACTTGCCCAAAACTTAACCTGAAAGTCTTCTTCTTGGAAACCATTAACACATTGCGCAACGTCTTTCAAATAAATAGCACGGTTGTTAACTATTTTAACAACAATTTCTCCATACTCTTTAGCTTGAGACAATTGCCCATCAGACGATAAGGTCAAGGTGCTTGTTTCCCCTTTGAGACGCCCCATACTTAAGATCATTGTATGTTGTTGAATCGCACTGGTAACATCGCTAACCGATAAATTTAATAAGCGCAACTTACGATTATCTAAATGCACACGTACCGCACGTGGAACCCCATACACCTGCACTTGAGACACACCCTCCACCTTATTGAGTTGCTGACCAACTTTCGTTTTAGCATAATCGTACAAAGCCGATTTTGTCATACTATTGCTAACTAAAACCAAGAAATAAATCGGATCACTATTAGGGTCGCGTTTGCGATACTGGGGTGTAGAGGGCAAATCTTTCGGTAATTTCCTCTGAGCACGTGTAATAGCTGCTTGCACTTCCATTGCCGCAACATCAATCGACTTATCGAGGTTGAAGTTAAGCGTTAATGCCGTCGAACCTAAGCGGCTTTCGGAAAGAACCTCATTCATTCCATCAATTTCCATAAACTCTTTTTCTAATGGACTTGCAATGGAATTAGCCATCATTTCGGAACTCATACCGGGAAAGGTTGCCGATACCTGAATAACCGGATAATCAACTCTAGGAAGTGCACTCACAGGCAACTTGCGATAACAAGCAATTCCTAACAAAGTCACGCTAATTGCCAACAAAATAGTTGCAATAGGCCGGCGAATAAACGGATCGCAAATACTTTTCATAAAAACCTCTCTTTCAGATTATTTTAAAGAAGCAGGAGCTGTTACCGTTGTTGTTACTTGTACTGGCATTCCTGGAGCTAGCAAAGCATGGCCTTCCGCAATCACTTGCTCATCCCCGAACAAACCACTTAAAACGACAATCCAGCCATCATAGGTCTGATCGATTTCGACATAACGCATTTCCGACATACCTTGAGCATCTACAACGTAAACAAAACTTCCTTTATTACCTTGATGAATAGAAGCTTCCGGTACCAATAAAACATTTTGCAAGGTCTTATAATAGATTTTCAAATCAACACCACGACCTGCCCAAAACTGCAATTGTTCATTTTCAAATTGAGCACGAACATCAAATGTACCAGTACCTTTTTCTACCTCATTGCTAACAAAAACCAATTGTCCGGTTTGCAAAACCGTCGCATCATCAATAAGACGAGCTTCAACCGTAACAGCATCTGGATGTTCTTTCAAAGCCTTCTGCAATTCGACCAAATGTTTTTCGGCCAAGAATGAATCAACATAAATCGGCTGCAATTGATTGAGGATAGCCAACTGCGTTCCTTTGGTAATAAAAGCGTTAAGATCTACAGCGGATTTGCCCAATTCTCCAGCAAAAGGCGCTTGGATGTAGCAATGCCCTAAGTCAATGCTTCTAAGCGCACAAGCGGCTTTATCAAATTCAATTTGTGCAGCACTTGCATCTACATTGGCTTTATAGGTATCATATTCTTGCTGAGAAACAAAATTACCCGAACGTAAGCCTTCTGAACGTTTCAATTGCAATACGTTCAACTGATGGCGAGCCTCATCCATGGCTAATTGAGCTTCACTTTGCTTCAAATACGCTTTAAAAGAATCATCATCTATTTGGAATAAAAGATCTCCCTTTTTTACTTGCCCACCATTCGGATAAGCGACTTTAACTAAGGTACCCTCAACCTGTGGCACCAAAGAAATTTGCTGAAACGCAGTACACTGCCCAACCGATTCTACATAGCTTTTCACAGAAGCTACATGAGGTTTTGCAACCGAAATCGCTAACTTCATAGAAGCAACGGCCTCAGTCTTTTTGTGCAAACGCTTTGAAACAAATTGCCAAGCTAATACCAAAAGCAAAAAACTTACGGTAGCAGCAAGGTAATAAAACCATTGTTTTTTAGTTGTATTCATAATAAATAATTAAAAATCTTTTGTCTGCAAACGCCCCGTTACATAAGCCAATTGGACCCAATGAATAGCCAAATTGGATTGAGAACTAATACGTTTTACACGTGCTTGAGACAAAGTTTTTTGAGCGGATAATAAGTCTAATAAACTATTTAAACCTGCATCGTAACCGGTACGAATCGCAATAAAGGATTCTTTGGCAGCAGCTTCGAGGGCTTTAGCAGAATCCAACAATTGAACGGATGATTGAAAAGCATGAAATGTTGACCAAACATCACGTAAAACCTGCAATTGCTGTTGATGAAATAAATAGGTTTGATTTTTTAAGGCAGCATAACTTTCTAAAGTTTTATATTGAGAGTCTCCACCATTAAACAAATCCCACGAAAGTCCAATACCTAAGCCATAATTCCGTTGCCAATGACTGTCTTTATGATAACGTAAAGCTCCCACGCTTCCAACTACATCAACAGCTGGCAAAATCTCTCGCTGTGTTTTCAAATGAGCCCAATCTTGTGCGTGCAAATTCGCTTCTGCAGATAAAATATCCGAACGTTTTTGAAGCGCTTCTTGCAACAAATCTTCAACTTGTTCTGTCAAAACCGTACGTTCCACTTCTCCCGATTGCGTAATTACCTCAAATTGCTTCGAAACAGGTACACCAACCGCTAAAGCTAATTCTGCACGAGCCGCTTCTAAAGCTGAACACGCCGATTGGAGCTCATAATCCGCTTGCAACTTATCTGCTTTTGCCAACAATGCATCTTGTATTCTCGCCAATCCACTTTCTTGCTTGTTTTGCACAGCCTCAAAAGAAGCTTCCGCATCCTTCAAATTGCTCTCGCAAGCCTCTATGGTCGCAATCGCAGAAACATATTTATAATAACATTGCTGAATCGTAAAAACAACTGTTTGCAAGGTATTATTAAAGTCGTAATTCGCTGCAGCTAACATACAAGCAGCACGCTTAGCATCGGCTACACTTGCTCCAAACTGGAACAAACGATATGAAACTTGCAAGGAAGGTCCCCAATTGTCGATTTTACTACTGGCAGCACCTAAAACCGCTCCTGTTTGAGTTCTCTTGGCATCCAAATGGGCAGAAATTGTTGGAAAAAATTGCGAATTGGCACGCCCCTTTTGCGCCCAAACCTGCTTTGCATGCCACCAAGCAGAACGTGTCTGCGGATTCTTCGAAAGCCCCAAATCTAATAAATCTGCTAAGTTATAGTGCCCGTTTGCATCAAAGGTAGGCGTTTGCATAATCACAGCATTTTTAGGATAGCTTACCGGCTGCCATTCTTGAGAAGCACTCGAACTTACCTTAGAATTCATAGAAGCACATCCCGACAACAAAAGAAGCACCCCAATTGCCTGATTATTAAAACTTTTCATATAACCCTTCCTTTCAAGCATAATACGTACCATTAAATTATTTTGCCAACATTTTGTCTT
>CAZIZB010000035.1:0-5620 GCA_964543635.1 uncultured Opitutales bacterium
ATATTTTGCCAAGTTTCTAATAAAAATTGTAAATCACGAACTAATTGTTTAAGTGTACTACCACTACTTGCTGTTCTAAAAATAACACCCATTCCCAATGGTAATGCAAGTTTTTTCAAAATTTTCTTTAAACGCTCGCGTTCTTTAACATCTTCTATTTTACGCGAAATACCACATTGATTAGAATAAGGTGTTAACACCAAAAAACGTCCCGGAAGTGAGATATTCGTTGTTGTACGCGGTCCTTTGGTTCCTATTTGGCTTTTCGTTACTTGCACCATAATATCTGAACCAATAGGAAACATGTCTGGAATATCTTGCAAAGCTACCTTTTTGCGGTTATCTTTGCGTGCATTTCGATGAACAACCTCTACACCTTCATCTGGATTGCTTTCGCTAAAACCTTCTCCATTGACAAGCGGAAGAACATCCCAATAGTGTAAAAAAGCATTCTTATCTTGTCCAATATCTACGAACGCAGCTTTTAAACCAGGTTCTAAATTTTGAATTTTTCCCTTAAAAATGGCCCCAAACATTTGTTGGTTTTCACCTGTATCCATTTCTAAATTATCCAACAGTCCATCTACTAAAACAGCTACACGCTTTTGTGGCAATAGACCATTAACAACAATTTCTGAATAATGTTTATCTTTTTTGAAAAAGTTCAAAAAACGCTGAAAGAAACTTTGATCTTTCGACCGTTCTTTAGCTTCATCCGCTAAAACTTTTGGATCTACTTTTACCGTTTTCTTTACCGGCTTTGCGATATGTTTTATTCCATCTACTTGTTTTTTCTTCTTAAATTCTGCCATGTTTGTTCTCCTACAATGCTTTCAAAAGAGGTCATTCAGCAAACCGAAATCGGTATACGCTTTGTACTAAACCTTGGCTAAAAAAGCACACAATCATGAATGATCCTCCATAACTCAAAAAAGGTAGTGGTAACCCCGTAATCGGCATAATTCCGAGCGTCATTCCCATATTAATCCAAACATGTGTAAACAATAACAATGCTACACCTACGCTTAAATAACATCCGAAACGATCTCTAGCCATTGTGGCGATACGAAATGTATTAAAAATTAAAATGCAATATAATACAAGCACAAAATACGTGCCTAATAAACCTGTTTCTTCTGCTAAGACCGAAAAAATGAAATCATCCAAGGAAGCCGCTTTAGGTAAATAACCTAATTGAGCCTGCGTATTCTTTGTCCACCCTTTACCTAAAATTCCTCCAGACCCAATAGCAATCAGTGATTGTTTTAAGTGCCATCCAACATGCACACCTTTAGGGTCAATACTTGTTGGAACCGTAAACGCCAAAATACGATTACGCTGATAATCCTTCAAGGGCAAAAATGAATGTATTTTTGATTCACGGCCTTTCAAACGCTGATAATAACCATAAACATCCAAAGTAATGAGTCCAATTCCCAAAAGCGTTGTTAAAAAGACAATACCAAAAAATCTTAAAGAAAGTTTTGAAACAAATAAAAGTCCAAAGATAATGGCCGGTAAAACCATTGCAGAACCTAAATCCGGCTGTAAAAAAATAAGTCCAAACGAAATACAACTAATGATAAAGATTTCAACCAAAACGCGAAAAGAATCGCGAATCGTTGTCATCTGTGTGCGTGTTAAAATACTGGCCACCATTAATAACGTAGCTAATTTGTTAAAGTCAGAAGGTTGAACATTAATAAAGCCAAAATTGAGCCAACGTCGACTTCCTCCCAAAGTTTTTCCCATGGGGGTCCATAACAAAAGTAATAAAAATATGGACAAAATATAGATCCAGTGTGCATTTTGCAAAAAAACCTTATAATGGATACTAGAAGTCACATAATAGATGATAAGACCCAAGCAAAGCCAAATAATTTGTAGCTTCCACTTAAAATGAAGAACTGTACTATCCTTTTGTATCGCGTACATAAAAGCAATACCTATAATGCTCAACAAAATTAAGATAGAAGCATTCCATAAAGACAAAGACGTTCTTCTTTTCTTCCAATCTTCGAACTTGTAGTAAATAAACTCTATACCCTCTATAATTTGTTTTAGCATGGATCCTTTTAAAAATCGCTTATGGTACACGTACTATTGGTTAAAAGTGGATGTTGAAGCTGTTTCTGAAAAGCTACTCGAACAGGACAAACATGATAAGTTTTGGCCAAGTAATCGTGCAAACTATTGTACACCATACGACACGCATATTCAATTAATTGATAGCGTTCTTTAAGGCATGTTTCCTCCAAAAAGCGAATGAGCTGATCATAACAAACTACAGATTGTAACTGATCCTGAGCACAATGAATTTCTTTTGGAAGTTGAATATCAATCTCTATTTTTACAGGAGTTGTCGTATGTTGTTCAGACTCGTAACACCCTATCTTTAGGGGTAATTCAAGCGTACATAAATGAAGAACTGTTGTAGGTTCTGGCACTTCTTTATGACTTAATTTAAGAGTTTGCTCAGAAATTTCACCATAATGGTATACAGTTCGCATGAATGAATGACTTCGTTGAACCCCACGCATAGCGACACAAAGATGCTCGCCTGTCATTTCCATAAAAAGCGCTTTAGCTCCTGTAACCTTCTTCAAGGTCTCTCCAATTTGTTGCGTAAGACGTTCCTGTAATTGTAAGCGTTTAGCAAATAAGTCTACAATGCGATAAATTTTAGACAATCCAAGAACTTTTCCAGAAGGTACATAAGCGACCTGGCACTTTCCAAAGAAAGGTAATAGATGGTGTTCACACAATGAAAAATAAGGAATATCTTGTATATAAACAGGTTCATCTGTTTCACAATCAAAAAGAGCACCATTAACAATTTCGTCCAGGTTTTGCTGATAACCTTGGGTTAATTCCTGAAAACTCTTCAAAAACCGTTCTGGAGTCTTTACCAAACCTTGCCGCTTAGGATCTTCACCAACAGATCCCAACAAACGCTCAAAAAAAGAATTCGTCTCTTCCAATGTCACGATACTTATTACAATGCACATACTTCACAAAAATGTAAAAGCTTTTTAATAGATTTATATAAAATTTAAAAAAATTAATTCTATTCTTAAGTATGTTAATAAGTTGGCATGAATCCTGTTTATGCAGAATTCATCTAGCTTGTAGAAAATTTTTCTCTTGTTAATAAGTCTGCGATTTTAAGTTTTTAAAAATGAATAAATTAAGTTTTTGGTATGCTTTTTACAGGTTTTTAGCAAGTTTTGAACAAGTTATTCACAATTTGTAAAAAGGAAGTTTTTTCTCATAAAGAAAAATTTGCTGAGCGAATAAACTTGCGAAGAAAGCTTTTTTATTGCTGCATAGGAATATATGGATACCATTGTAGCATTATCAACCCCTATGGGTGTATCAGGTATTGGCGTTATTCGTCTGAGTGGCCCTGATTGTTTGCATTTGCTACAGGAAATCTTTCATAAAGATGAAGTAAAACCACGTTATGCTTACTTGGGAAAGTACCGTTTAGTTGAAGAGGAAAACATTCTTGATGAAGTTTTATTTACATTTTTTGCGAAAAATGCCTCTTATACCGGTGAAGAGATGTTGGAAATCTCTTGTCATGGTAATCCGCTAATTATACAGCAAATTTTAAAAGATTGTTTAAAACGAGGTTGTCGACAAGCTGAACCTGGGGAATTCACACGTAGAGCCTTTCTCAATGGTACTTTGGATTTGTGTCAAGCAGAGGCTGTTGAAGATCTCATACATGCACATTCTTTGCAAGCTATTCAATTAGCCCAGAAGCAATTATCGGGATCTTTGAGTGCACAAATTGAACAATTTGTTACAGCGTTAACGGAGCAAATTGCTTACGTAGAAGCTTTTTTGGACTTTCCTGAAGAAGATTTACCAGAAGAAAATCGTAAGGCTTTTAGGGAAGCTTTGCATACGATGCGGCATCAAATAGAGCAATTGATTCATGCTCACCAGCATTATGCCCCTTTACATGAAGGTATTCGAACGGTTATCGCAGGTGCCCCCAATGCTGGAAAAAGTACCTTGCTTAATTTGTTGTTGGGTCAGGAAAGAGCGCTCGTAAGTGAGATTCCTGGAACGACGCGTGATTTTATCTCCGAATATTGTACAATTGCTCCTTATACCTTAAAACTTGTCGATACAGCTGGTTTGCATGAGACTAAAGATCCGATAGAGAGTTTAGGAATTGAAAAATCCTACGAACAAATCCAAAAATCAGATGTGGTTCTTTGGGTAATTGATGGTTCAAAAGCATCTACAAACGAAATAGAGATATTAAAGGAAAAATTTGTTCCAGAAAATACTTTGGTACTCTTCAATAAGAGCGATTTAGGTTTTTGTGAGACTTATAAAGAATGTTTTAAAAACTACCAAACAGGTTCAGTTTCTTTAAAAGCAGAAAATGTTTTAATTTTGTTAAAACAGACTTTGCTCGATTTTTTGGATCATAAATATCATAATTTTTCCGAAGAAGCTTTTATGATTCGAGAGCGTCACGCAGAGGCTTTTTCGTTAGCTAAGAACAATTTGGACAAAGCCCTTATTTTGCTGGATAAGAAATGTTGTGATGATTGTTTGGCGGCAGAATTAAAAGAAGCTTTAAAAGCTTTAGAACAAATTGTTGGGCGTGTTGATTACGAGCGTGTTTTGGATCAAATCTTTTCGAAATTTTGTATTGGTAAATGAATACGTTGTTTGATGTCATTGTTTGTGGAGGGGGACATGCAGGTTGCGAAGCAGCTTGGATAGCGGCACAAAAGGGTGTGTCAGTGTTACTTATCACGCAAAATTTGGATACCATTGCCCAGATGAGCTGTAATCCTTCCATTGGAGGCTTAGCTAAAGGACATATTGTTCGTGAAATCGATGCTTTAGGGGGGTTAATGGGCATCAATGCAGACGAAACCGCCATTCAATTTCGTATTTTAAATCGTTCCAAAGGTTTAGCCGTACAAGCTCCTCGTGCTCAATGTGATAAAAAATGCTATCAAATCAGCATGAAGCAGCGTTTGGAACAACATCCAAACATTCGTTTATTTCAAGATGAGGTTGTTGATTTGCTGGTTAAAGAAGATCATGTTTGTGGAGTAAAAACAAAACTCGGTTTAGAAATTGCTTCTAAGACGGTTATTTTAACGACAGGAACGTTTTTGAAAGGTACCTTACATATAGGTCACCAGAACTTTCCTGGAGGCCGTATGGGTGATTTTTCGAGTTATCCCCTAGTGGATAGCCTTGAAAAATTGCAATTTCCTTTAGGTATTTTAAAAACAGGGACACCTGCTCGTATTTTGGGGAAAAGTATCAATTTTTCTGTTTGTGATGAGCAGCCAAGTGACGAAACTCCTTGTTTTTTTGCGTTTTATGATACACGAACTAAAGAAAAAGAACGATTAGAACAGATCCAAAGTCCTGCAGCTTGGCAACCTGGTTCTAAGACTTGTTCCTGTTGGATGACCTATACGACTGAAGCGACCCACAAAATTATTTTAGATAATTTGAAACGCTCGGCCTTGTTTTCTGGAAATATTCAGGGAACAGGACCACGCTATTGTCCGAGTATTGAAGATAAATGTGTACGGTTTGCAGAACGCGATCGTCATCGTTTGTTTTTAGAGCC
>CAZIZB010000035.1:5720-6847 GCA_964543635.1 uncultured Opitutales bacterium
ACGTGAGGAAAGTTATATCGGTGTTTTGGTGGATGATCTAACGACAAAGGGTACGCAAGAGCCTTATCGTATGTTTACGGGGCGTGCAGAGCATCGTTTGTTACTGAATCACTCCAGTGCGGAGTTGCGTCTTTATGAAAAAGCGCGTCAATGGAAATGTTTAAGCAAAGAGCGTTTAGAAGCCATTCAGCAGAAAGCACAAGCGATCGATTATTGGGTTCAAGAGCTAGAAATGCGTCGTGTGGAACCTGGGCAAAGTTTTGGTGATAGCGTGCGTCGTGCTCAAAGTGAAGAAGGTTATCCCATGCCGGAATTTCCAGCTGATTTTTGTCAGCAAAGTGATGCAATTCGTGAAGAAGTACTTTATCGGCTTTCTTATCGCGGGTATTTAGAACGTGACCGCAAGCAGATTGAAAAAACAAAGTGGCTCGATGCGATTCAAATTCCGCAAAACTTTGACTATCAATCTGTTCATGGTTTGCGTACGGAAAGTTTACAAAAGTTGGAAAAAATTCGTCCGATCAATTTAGGCCAAGCTAATCGTATTAGCGGCGTAAACCCGTCCGATATTCAAATTTTGATGATTGCTTTAAAAAAGTTTTTTGATGCCAAATGAATAACGAAGACCGTTTAAAACAGTATTTGGAAAGCGTTGCTTTGCGTAAAGAAGCTTTACGAAAGACTTTAAAAGATATTTTGCAAACGGATAAAACTTTCAAAACGCTCGAAATTGGTTCCGGGCATGGAGATTTTTTAGTTCAATATGCCCAAAACTTTCCCGAACGTTTTTGTGTCGGTATTGATCTCATTACCCAACGTATTGCCAAATCCAATCGTAAAGCGAATCGGGCTAATTTGACCAATGTTACTTTTCTCAAAGCTCGCGCGGAAGAGGTTCTAGAATGCCAGCCAACAGATTTTCTGTGGAATGAAGTGATTGTGCTTTATCCCGATCCTTGGCCCAAAAATCGCCATCATAAGAATCGCTTATTTCAAGTAGAGTTTTTATCGCAACTCGCCCAAAGGGTCGTTCCAGGAGCCAAAATACACTTTGAAACAGACTACTTATCCTACTTCAAAGAAACCTGCCAACGTGTCGATGCCCATCCCAATTGGTACCCAATTAC
>CAZIZB010000036.1:0-6817 GCA_964543635.1 uncultured Opitutales bacterium
AATAAAATTCTTGCAAAAGTAAAAATTGTTGCAAAAATGGTAAGTGTGAGTTTACCGAATATAATTACCATGTCGCGCATACCCATGTTATTCCTCATAGGAGGATTGTTTTATGCGTCATGGCCGGGAGCGAAGACCTTGGCATTTATCTTATATGTTTTGGCGGGTATAACAGACTGGCTTGATGGGTATTTAGCTCGAAAATATCATCAAATTTCAGATTTTGGCAAATTGATGGATGCCCTGAATGATAAAATTTTTACCGTTAGTATTTTTCTTATTCTTGCTGGGAAAAATCTAATTCCAACTTGGGGGATTTTTTGCGCGATCGTTATTGTGTGTCGAGAGTTTTTTATTACAGGTTTGCGTACACTTATTGCAACTTCGGGTACTGTAATGGCTGCTGAAAGGCTTGGCAAGGTCAAAACGGTTTTGCAAATCGTTCTTTTAGGTTCGTTTTTTTTGATAGAAATGTTGCGGATTGATGGGCAAAGTTGGTGTCCGAATGGTCTTATTGTGGCTTTAACCTATCTCAATTATGCTAATTTTATTTTAACAACAATGCTTACTGCTTATTCAGGTATTAGCTACTTAATAAAATATCATCGTTTTTTATAAAAACATTTGACGTTTTTTTTATTTTTAGATATAATACCTACATGCAAGACGTTCAAGAGTGGTTAAATCAATTAGCCGAAGAGCTTAATTTGGGTGAAGCTTTGGTTTTGGATGATAAGAATCAGTGTTTTTTGATGTTTGATGAGAATATGCTCGTTGAAATGGAATTTAGAACGAATGAAAAAACTTTTAGTCTTAAATCGAATTTGGGGAATGTAAACGAAGCTAAAGTAAAGAAAATTTATCCTAAGTTATTGGAGGCCAATACTCAATGGCAGGAGACAAATGGTGCTACCTTAGGGCTTCAACAATATAGTGAAAAGGTATTATTAACGCAAAATATGCCTACCGAATCCTGTGATTACTATTTGTTCTACCAAGCCTTGGAAAATTTTGTAAATACAATCGAATATTGGATCAAAAAACTGAAAGAGCTTCAAGAAGGTTCTTCTAGGCAAGAAAATCCAGTATTTTCAGGTGTGCGAATTTAAAACCTTTAATTATTAACAAATCGTCCGATTTAAATTATTATGAGCCATTTACAAAAAAATCTACAAGGAGTGTTTACAGCGCTCGTAACACCATTTTTTGAAGGAAAAGTTGACTATACTTCGTTAGAGAAATTGGTCGAATACCAGTTGAACGAAGGTATTCAAGGGCTTGTTCTTTTAGGAACGACTGGTGAAAATTCTACCTTAACGGATGAAGAACGTAAGCAGCTTTTGGAATTTCTTATAAAGCAAATTAATCGTCGTATTCCGGTATGGATTGGTACAGGATCTAATTGTACGCAAAAAGCCGTACAAATGACTCAGGAAGCGGCTGATTTAGGTGCTGATGGAGCTTTGATTGTAACTCCTTATTACAATCGTCCGACACAAAATGGGCTTTATTTACATTATGAATCGATTGCACAAGCGACAAATTTGCCGATTTGTTTGTATTCTATTCCGACGCGTTGTGGTGTGGAAATAGATGTGGATACAGTATGTAGATTGCGTCATGAGTATAAGCATATCGTTGGGATTAAAGAAGCTGGAGGATCCTGTAATCGCGTTTCACAGTTGTTGAAGGATAGTGATAGTGAATTTAAGATTCTAGGAGGTGATGATGCCTTAGCGCTCCCATTTTTTGCATTAGGAGCTCAAGGCCTAATCAGTGTTGCTTCTAATTGGATTGTTAAGCCTTTGGTTAAAATGTATCAAGCAGCTGCGCAAAATAATTTGGAGGAAGCTTCGAATATTAATCGTAAGTTTTATCCACTGTTCCGTGCGCTTACCATTGAAACCAATCCAGTTCCGATCAAGCAATTTTTATATCAAGCGGGTATTATTCGGAGTCCCGAAGTACGTTTGCCATTGTGTCCCTTGTCCGACAAGAGCTTGACAGTTGTCAACAAGGTGTTTGAATCATTGCATGGAGATTGTTAAGGCAAATGTTATTATTTCTGGCTGGAGTGGAAAAATGGGGCAAGCCTTGCGAGCCTTGCTGCCTCAGTATTTTTCAGGAAAAGTCGTTGATGCAAATGAATTAGATCGCTATTCTCTAAGTTCAACCAAGGTTTGGATTGATTTTTCACATGCGTCTGCTTTTGACAAATGGATTGCTCTTGTTACACAGTTGCAATGTCCGCTTGTAATGGGGACAACCGGGTTGAATGAGCAACAGTTGCGACAATTACGAGATTTGTCGGAAGGTCAACCTGTGCTTTATGATGCTAATTTTTCTGAAGGCATCCATATTGTGCATCAAATCCTTAAAAGCTTGCCGGATGTTTCGGCCTTTGATTGCCAGATCTTAGAAGCGCATCACAGGAGCAAAAAAGATAGTCCTAGTGGTACGGCAAAAGCATTGATGACGGATTTAAGTGATAAGACGCAACAAAGCGTTCTAATTTCATCTGTGCGAGCAGGTGGTATTCGAGGAGAACATACGATTATTTTGGCAGGAAATAATGAGCAAATTACCTTAAAACATGAAGTATGGGATCGTTCGGTTTTTGCAGAAGGTGCTCTCAAAGCAGCTCAATGGTTGTTACAACAATCGCATGGATTTTTTAATTTTAATTCAGTTTTGCAGTCATGATTGCTTTTATTGAAGGGATTGTAGAAGAAATAGGTACGAGTGAGCTTATCGTTAATGTTAACGGTATTGGCTATGAAGTTTTTACAGCACATCCAGAGCGGTTTGAATTTGCACAATCGTATCGTTTGCACACGTATGCAGTTTATCGTGAAGATAATCAACAGCTCTATGGGTTTAAAGAGCTTGAACAGCGTAACTTTTTTAAATTGTTGGTTGAAAAAGTTAATGGCGTGGGACCTAAATTGGCCCTTACGATGTTAGGTTTTTTCCCGATGCAAGACTTGTGTACGATCGTTTTAATGAACGATGCAGATGCTTTGGCAAAATGTCCAGGGATTGGTAAGAAAACAGCTCAGCGGCTTATTTTGGAATTACAAGATCATTTAAAGAAGGGTGTTTCTGTAAAGCCTGTAAAGACGGTTGTTTCTTCAGCTCATATGGATGCCGTAGAAGCTCTTTCTGTGTTGGGATATGCGCGTAAACAAGCTGAAAACCTTATTGATGCGATAAAGCCTCATTTGAACCCAGATGATACTGTTGAAACCATTCTTAAAAAAGTTTTTTCAAAGCCCATGCGTTAAAAATGGCAATCATAATAATAACTTTCCGCTTGACGTTTTTAGGTGGAATGCGCATGATAATTGGCATTTGCCCGATGGTGTAATGGTAGCACGAAAGATTCTGGCTCTTTTTGTCGAGGTTCGAATCCTTGTCGGGCAGCCATTTTTATGGAAATGGGATAAAAAAGGTATATAAAATTCTTGTTAAAAAGTGTAGCCTTATTTAAAAAAGTCGTCAGAATAAAAGGTAAAGTATTTGTATGTTTCGTAATTTATTAAAACGTTTTGTAGGTCGTCATTATAAAAAATTTTATAAGGAATGTTTGCCTATTGTAGAAAAAATCAACGCGATTGAAGAACAATTTAAGACTTTGTCCAATGAGGAGTTGCAGGCTAAAACAGAACAATTTAAGCAGCGCTATGCTCAAGGTGAATCGTTGGATGCTTTGTTACCAGAAGTGTTTGCAACTGTTAAA
This sequence comes from uncultured Opitutales bacterium, assembly GCA_964543635.1. Lineage (GTDB taxonomy): Bacteria > Verrucomicrobiota > Verrucomicrobiia > Opitutales > UBA9783 > JBKSMP01. The sequence goes on from CAZIZB010000036.1 coordinate 3,740, forward strand.
AATGCTGCACGGCGTTTAGTGGGTACTCAGGCAGAAGTTTGTGGACATGTGCTTACTTGGGATATGATCCACTATGATGTTCAGTTGATTGGTGGTATTGCTTTACATCGTGGTTATATTGCTGAAATGGCTACCGGTGAAGGTAAAACCCTGGTTGCTACTTTGCCGCTTTATTTAAATGCGCTTTCCGGTAAAAACTGCCAGTTGGTTACCGTTAATGACTACTTAGCACGGCGTGACTCTACTTGGATGGGGCATTTGTTCAATTTTCTTGGGCTTACAGTGGGTTGTATTCAGCACGATATGGATCCAAATGAGCGCCAGGAAGCTTATCGTAAAGATATTACTTATGGAACGGCTTCTGAATTTGGCTTCGATTATTTAAGAGACAATGGTATGGCTTTGCGTGCCGAAGATCAGGTGCAACGTGACCATTATTATTGCATCGTTGATGAAGTAGACTCTATCCTTATCGATGAAGCGCGCACGCCGCTTATTATTTCAGGGGTTGAGGAAGACGATGATTCTGGTGCATTATTCCTGCAATTAAAAATGGGAGTTCAACGTATTTATCGCTTGCAGAACAATTTGTGTGCAGAATTGATGGAACAAGCAAAACCTTTGTTGGCTCCTGAATCAAAAGCTGAGGATTTAGAAAAAGGTTTGGAGAAACTCTATCAAATTAAGTTAGGGAATCCTAAAAACCGCTTATTGATGCATGTTTTAGAAGAAGGTCGTGTCCGTAGAGCGTTTGATAAATTTGAAACGCAGATGGCGGCGGATTTTAATCGCGATCGTGCCTATAAGCTTAAGGAAGAGCTTTATTATACCATTGAAGAGCAACATCATCAGGCCGATCTTACTGAAAAAGGTCGCAATACTTTGAAGCCGAATGAGCCCGATGCGTTTACATTACCCGATTTGCCAACGATTTTCAGTGAAATTGAAGGAGATACAGAGTTGTCGCCTCAACAAAAGCAAGGTAGGCGCCAAGAGGCAGAGAATTTGTTTAATACTCGTAGTTCGACGATTCATTGTTTGAGTCAGTTATTACGTGCTTATACGCTTTATCAGCGTGATGATCAGTATGTGGTCATGGATGGAAAGGTGATCATTATTGACGAAAATACGGGACGTGCAATGCCCGGAAGACGTTGGAGTGATGGTCTGCATCAAGCAGTCGAGGCTAAAGAAGGCATTATGCCAGAAAAAGAGTCAAAGACTTATGCTACCATTACCTTGCAAAATTATTTCCGCATGTACGAAAAGTTGGCTGGTATGACCGGTACAGCAGAGACGGAAGCGCAGGAATTTTTCGATATTTATCGCTTAAAAGTTATGGCGATTCCGACGCATCGTCCTTGCATTCGTATTGATGATAATGACGTTATTTACAAAACGCGTCGCGCAAAATACAAAGCTGTCATCAAGGATATTGAGGAGGCTTATAAGAAAGGTCAGCCGGTTTTGGTTGGAACAACTTCCGTTGAAGCTTCTGAGATTTTGAGCAAAATGCTTAAAGGGGCTAAAGTTCCGCATAATGTTCTGAATGCAAAATATCACCAGCAAGAAGCTGAAATTGTTGCACAAGCAGGTCAGGAAAAGGCCGTTACGATTGCAACAAATATGGCAGGTCGTGGTACCGATATTAAGCTTGGCGAAGGTGTTGCGGATTTAGGTGGATTGCTCGTATTGGGGACCGAACGCCATGAATCCCGTCGTATTGATCGTCAGTTGCGCGGTCGTTGTTCTCGTCAAGGTGATCCTGGACATTCCAAATTCTTTATTTCCTTGGAAGACGATTTGATGCGTTTGTTTGCAACTTCTGGGCGTATTGGAGCGTTTTTGGAGCGCTCTATGGCAGAAGATGAAGAGTTAACGCATCCGTTTTTAAATCATTCTATTCAATCGGCCCAGAAAAAGGTTGAGCAACGCAATTATTCGATTCGTAAGCGCTTATTGCAATATGATGATGTGCTTAATCGTCAGCGTGAAATTATTTACAGTTTGCGCAATGAAACTTTGCGAACCGAAAAACCTATTGAGCTTGTTTGGGAACTTATCGAGGAGGAAATTGATAATCGTTTAACAGCATTGGACGATGGAAAAAATATCATTAATCGTAATGATGTGCTTATTAATCTCGTCAGTTGGCTTAATTTACAATTTCCACTTTTCCTTGAAGTTGAGGCTTTGAAAAACAAATCTAAGCAAGATCTGAAAGCCGAGATTTTAGAAAAATTGCATTCCTATTATGAAGCTAAGCAATCGATAGAGGGTGAAGAAATTTCGCAGCAAATTGCGCGTTGGGTGCTTTTGCGCGCTATTGATCGGAATTGGCAAAATCAATTGACCGAAATGGAAGATTTGCGTCAAAGTATCGGTTTGCGTGGTTATGGACAAAAAGATCCGTTGATTGAGTACAAGACCGAAGCGTATCATTTCTTTGAGTCGATGGTAGCTCAAATGCGACAAGACGTTTGTTTCCAATTGTTCCGGTCTTCGACGCAGCCTGAAAATATAGATGCGCTTATCCAAAAAATTAGTCAGCGTATCCATTTTTCGAGTTCTGAAGAGGTGACGGATGCTGGTACAGCCAAGCCAAAACCTGTAGAATTGCCGAAGCCTGTTAAACGCGATTTGCCGAAGGTCGGCCGTAATGATGTTTGTCCGTGTGGCAGTGGTAAAAAATTCAAAAAATGCTGCGGAAAGGATTTGGAAGATTAATTTCTTTTAAATCTTGAAACTTGGCGATGGATTTTATCGGTATCGATTATGGTAGTAAAAGCGTGGGATTAAGCTGGGGCTCGGATGACTTACAAGTTGCGGTTCCTCTAAAATCCCTTCCTTTGGAACCTATCGAACAATTTTTTGCCCAATTAAAGCAAATCGTTTTCGAAAAAGGCTGCCAAGGTTTTGTGATTGGTTTTCCGTTGCATTTAGATGGAACCATTGGTAAACGCGCTCAAGAAGTTAACGTTTTTGCCGAAAAATTAAGAAACGTTTTTCAACTGCCTATCTACTTCCAAGATGAGCGTTTTTCAACCCAATCTGCTGAAGGTCTAATGGGCTTTTCTG
>CAZIZB010000037.1:0-6757 GCA_964543635.1 uncultured Opitutales bacterium
TTCTTAGGTAGTAAGCCCTTTGAATCCAGGGTTTCCATGATGCGTGCGGCACGATTGTAGCCAATCTTTAGACGACGTTGCAAAAGGGATGTGGAAATTCTTTCCGAGGTTTTCAATACATCTAATGCTTGAGAAAGTAACGCATCTTCACCTTCTAGGGCTTCGTTATTTGAACTTTCGTCAAAATCCGTATCCACAATGCGTTGTACATCTTCAGCGAATTGTGGTGCGCCATTACACTTAAGGAAGTCCACAATAGCATTAATTTCATCATCAGATACCCAAGCACCTTGCGCACGAATCAATTGTGAGGCTCCTGGCGGAATAAACAACATATCACCTTTACCGATAAGGCTGTCGGCTCCACCCATATCTAAAATCGTACGACTATCCACTTTAGAAGCAACTTTGAACGCAATACGACTCGGTAAATTGGCCTTAATGATGCCTGTAATAACGTTAACAGAAGGTCTTTGGGTCGCAATAATAAGGTGAATACCAGCAGCACGCGCTAATTGCGCTAAACGTGCGATACAGGTTTCGATATCGCCAGGAGCAACCATCATCAAATCCGCTAATTCGTCAATAATACAGACGATATAAGGCAAGTGTTCCAAAGATTCTGCCAACAATTCGTTGGGCGTCATTTTCTTTAGTTTTTCGTTAAACCCAGCGATATTGCGTACGCCGTAATTTGCAAATAATTGGTACCGCCGTTCCATTTCACCAATTAACCACTTGAGAGCAGATGGAACGCGCTTAGGATCCGTAACCACTGGAATAAGCATATGGGGTAAATCGTTGTAAAGTTTCATTTCGACGATTTTTGGATCGACCATGATAAAGCGTAGATCTTTAGGTGACGAATGGTACAATAAGGATGCAATAATGGCATTGATGCAAACGGTTTTACCGGATCCCGTAGAACCTGCAATCAACAAGTGAGGCATTTTTGTTAAATCTGCAACAATCGGTCTACCGGTTACTTCTTTACCTAAAACAATCGGAATTTCTGCGCCCGATTGTGCCCATGCTTTGGATTCTAAAATTTCTTTTAGGCATACAGGCAGTGGTTTTTTATTGGGAACTTCGATTCCTACGCATCCTTTACCTGGAACGGGGGCTTGAATGCGCACAGAAAGTGCTTTTAAGCCTAGAGCAATATTTTTGTCTAAGGTCTCAATTTTTTCCACACGAACACCTCGTGCTGGGGTTACCTCGTAACGTGTTATAACCGGTCCGGATTGAATTGCCTCAACTTTAACCTCAACACCAAATTCAGCCAATTTTTGCACCAAATCTTCCGCGGTTTCATAGTAATCTTCTGCGCTTCCGTCATTAAACGTCGGCGGTGGATCTTTTAACAATTGGAGTGATGGCAAGAGGTAGTCTCCGGTTTGCTCAGGTCTTTTTTGTGTCGCTTTTTCTATGGTTTCACTTGCTAAAATCTGAATTTCTTTAGGTTTATCTTCGTCTAGGTTAGAAGAAGCTGTAGCTTTGTCTTGCTTGTTTTGTGCCGGTTTTACAGGATTCTTACGAATAACTTTTTCTTCATAAGGAGGCTGCCAGTTTTCTTCTGATGAAGGAGTCGCAGGTTTTGAAATTTGCGAAGACTTTCGTTCTAATCGGTTACGCAACCATTGTGTCCATTTACAGAATTTTTCTTTTATAGATCTAAGGTATTTTGTTCCTGTATTTGTAGGACTAATTTGGGGATAACTACCTTTAAAAGAACTGATAAGGCGCTTTGATAATTTTGCTCCATAGTTACCGATCTGTTTGAGCAAAGTCCAAACGTGCAACACCATTTGCCCTAAAAAATTTAAATTGGAAAAGGTAAAGAGCAACGACAAACAAGTTCCTGGGATTAGGACTAAAGCGCTGCCTATAGGGCCTAAATAACCTTCAAAAAGATGGCTAAAAAGGTAATTCCCTAAACTTCCTCCAATTCCTGAAGAATAGAACGTGTAACATGGATTTAACCATTTTATAGCTTCAAAGAAAGCAAATGTTGCAGGTGTGAAGAGTAAAGCTAAGATAAAACAAATTACATTTTTTCGCTGAACCTTATAAGCGTAAGGTGTTAAAAGAAGCAGTGCCGCCCATAGAAAATAAACAGGAAGTAACCATGCGCAACGGCCTAAATAACGGCAGGTATAAAAGGCGAACCCAACACCTATGGTTCCTAAGCGATTGCCTTGAGCGCAATTCCATTCTTGTGAAGATATGCGATAAAAGCTTGAAAATTGAGGTTCATAATCCCATAGCGATAAAGCCATAAATAAGCCCATTAGAAATAAAAACATTCCTAATAAAGGACGCGCTTTTGTGACCGGTATTGTAGTTTTAACCATTTATATAAAAGACTGTCCATTATACAAAAACACGCAATATTTTAATATAAAAATTTATTTTAAAAAACATCTTGCATAATTTCATAGATCATTTCATTCTTAAACAAGAGTTTTAGTGTTTAACGTGGCAAGGAAGTTGTTAAAGAAGAAAGTGTTATTAGCAATCCCAACCTTTCAAGATCCGTATATTCCAGGACGAAAGGATAAGGAGGGGCCTATTTTGCAAGCATTGCAGGGTGGGAATTTCGATGAAGTGATTTTGTTTGGTCTTCAAATTTGGCGACTGAACACCTTTTTATCTGAGCAATTTATTGTAAAAAATTATCCCAAAATTACAGTTAAACGGCATGTGTTACCTATCCAGGATCTTGCTTGTTATAAGGATATTTTTTATCAATTAAAAACAAAATTGGCAGAATATGAATCCTATTTAAGTGAAGAATGTGAAGAACCTGTTTTTTTGCTTCCTTCACCTGTTTATGATTATTTATTTGATTGTTGGCTCTTGTTGTCGACATCGTTAAACATGAAAACACGCATTTGCCAAATTGAGTCACATTATTCGATAGAAGGGGATTCTTCCAGTGATATTGATTGGTTAAATGAGTCTCCAAAAGAATTTCGCGATTCTCAAGCAGAGCCGCAGGTAGCGTATCCCTATCTTTCTCAAAATCAGCTTAAATTCCTAGAAGAACTTTATAACAAAAATCAGAATGTTTGTATTCTTGCTAGCGATAAGCAATTGTACCATTCTATATCGCAGTTTTTCTTTCAATCTGCTCGGACAAAAAATCTAAACTATTTAAAGGTGGCTTGTTCAGAAATTCCAGCAGAAATTTCCAATGAAATTTTGTTTGGGTATCAAAAAGAAATTGATAATGATCAAGTTTTAAAACGAAAAGGTTTGTTGAAAAAATTTAAAAAGGGGCTTATTACCATTGAAAATTTTAACAGTTTGCCCGAATCGATGGTGAAAAAAGTGGAAAGCTTCATTGCTAAACAAAAAGAGTGTCGTTTTATTAATATCATCCCTAATGCGATGAATTTAGAATCAGCTATTCCTTGCTTTTCTCTTCCTAATAATTGAGAAGGTTTTGGGAAGTTCTGTAAGTTTAGTTTTGTAAAAAAATAACGATAAAGTAAGGAGATTGATGTAAGCTATCCTAAGTTTTGCAAGGAAGTTATTAGGAATAAAATAAATTTTAAAAGAATCGTATTTTAGGCTTGAGACTTGTGAAAAAACATGCTTACAATATATTTCACAGATGAAAGAGCATGTAAATGAGCTTTTGAGGCATATTGGAGAAGGTTTGAATTTGTCTGAATTGCGTTTGGACGACAATAACCACTGTATTTTGCTTTTTGATGAAAAAATTGTTCTGAATATCGATCTCGATGAAGAAGGGAACAAGATGGTGATTTATGCTTATATTGGCGAAATTCCATTGGAATGTCGGGAGGTTATTTTCGAAAAAGCATTAGAGGGAAATTTTTTCTGGAACGAAACGGATGGTGGAACCTTAGGAATCGACAAACAGTCACAATCTCTTGTTTTAGCAAAGGCGTTTTTGCTTCCTCTTGATAATTTTAATGCGTTTGAAGACCAATTGGCAACCTTTGTTGAAGTTGTTGAAAAATGGATTAATCGCATCGAAACCTTTTTAAGAGAGGCAGAAGAACGAGATCTTTAAACATTTTTAACCCAGGATATACTATGCAAAAAATGAATAAAACAGGAAAGAGTCTATTCGCTCCCATACTTGTAAATAATGTGGGAGGATTGAACGAACACACTATAAAACACTTGCAGCACCTCAACCAAGTGCCGCCTTCTGCACCACGTCAAGGAATTTCCTACACGGAATCTAAACATTACTTGGCGTAGTTAAAGAATTTATTTGGTGTGTTTCATAAAGTTTAAAAGAACCTCTTAAAATTAAGAGGTTTCTTTTTTTTAGTGTTGTTCAAATAAAAGGAAACTTCTTGAAAACAGGTTACATATAACGCCTTTTTTACAAGAAGGAATCCTTTTTTTTAATTGCTTAATGCGCAATCAATTGAATATCAGGGGTTAATTCAATTTGCAACTGATACGTCTTTCCAGGTTTTACATTTAAAGGCATCTTGCGTTCCAGGATTTGTAAATAGCAAATCTTTCCATAATAAGTTTTATAGTTGGGATCGTTATACACTTCCTGTACCTCTGCCCAAGACGCACCAAAATCATCTTTAAGGACGGAGGCCTGCAAACTATTTTCTCCCAAAGTAAACGAATGCTCTAATCGGTAAGTAGAGTGAGGTGCTGATAAAGGAATAACAAAACGGAAACTATCTAAAGTCAACGCTTGTTTGAATTTATAGGCGAAATCTGCTGTAAGCGTAGAGCCAGAAAATTTCCAAGAAACTTTGCAGCTACCTAAGCCTGGCAAGATCTTTTCGTCCTTAGAAATCAATTCGGGTTGTTCATAAGAAAATACAAAAGAATTCTTAAGTCCCAAGCTTGTTGTACAATGTTTTCCGTAAAAAGAAGGAATTGTTTTTACTCCATTTAGGGACAATTCCGGTAGTAAAACGGGTAGATAAGCATGAACCGGCCAATCAAATACGCCGGGACAATGAGGAAATGCCAATGCATCGGATTCATTCTTTCCGCGGCCCCCCATAAGTGGCAATTGAATGTGTAAGCCTGATGCCGCATCTTGATAAACAAACAAGCCTTGTTCTTTGTTCGGTGTTTTGTCAAAAAGAATAAAACGACCTCCTGTTTTAGTGACGCATGCAGGTACGTTTAAAGACAAGCCCAATAGGTTTGCTAAGCGTGACCATTGGCACAAATAACGTGCAACATCAAAACTTACGATACGTGTTGTTTGAGAAGGCAACGCACAACGTTCCTCATCGTTAACGACTAAAGCACCTTTTTCCTGGTCTAAATAAGAAACAAAGAAAAACTGGAACAAACGACGCAATAAATCTAAATATAGTGGTTTTTTGTCGGCGCTAATCCACCCATCACGTAAAAATTGCAAAATGATGCTTATGCAATAAATTTGACCATAAATGCCAACACCACGACCATAGGCCCATCCCAGACCGTCAGAACGTACCAAATCCGGCAATAATTTAACCAACTTTTCTGCAAATGTGCGCAAACTTGGCAACTTTCTTTCGCAAAGCGACAAATTAACATGCAGTTTGAGTGCCTGTCGGATAAAGATGAAACTCATTAATGCCGAAACATCATAAACTCCTGGCAAGCCTGCTTCGGAATCGTCTGACAAGAACCCGCTGGTGCTTGAAGATTTTATTTGTGCTAAAAATTCATCAATTAACCGACCTGTTTCATCTTTTTTGGACAGGCCCATGCTATAACGTGCAACTGCTTTAGCTATGTTAAACGCTTGCAATGACCCTTTTGCTTCGGTTCGAGTTAGAAGACGTTTATCAAGCTCTGCACGTGTTTCTTCATCCAATTTTTCCCAAATAAGGTTGCGTTGTTTTGCAGGACCAAAAGCCAAAAGCCCTAAAGCAGAATAAGCCAAAGCGCGACTATTGTTATTTTCGCAAGAAATCTGCTGCTTAAGGCAACGCGCCCCTAATTCAACAAGGTCAAAAGCATTTATTTTGGTCTCGCGCGTAGCACGGTAAAATTCACCAATAGCTGCTAATGCGTGCGCGCTTTCTTCTGGTAAAGATGGTTCACCTTCAACCGGTAGAATCATTCCATTCTCATCAATGGCCCCTAAATTATGTTCTAAAATAGAACGAGCCATATCTAAACATTGATTTGCGAAATTTTGCATAAAATAATCGTTATCGCAGAAATACTTACTTAACTTAAAACAAATTGTAAAATTTGACTGCAAAAGTCAAGCGGAAGATCAAAAAAATAAGAGCCCTTAAGGCCCTCCTTTTTTGGATGTTTCTTGAGCTTATGCGTGTGATGGACGACGACCAAACTTCTTTTGGAATTTTTCAACACGTCCAGTTGTGTCAACGAAACGCTTTTCACCTGTATAAACAGGATGTGAATCCGAAGTAACATCTCGTATAACAATAAAATGTTCTACGCCATTAATCACTTCTTTTTCTTTAGAAGACATGGTTGAATACGTTAAAAATCTTTTCCCTGTTGAAACATCAACAAAACAAACAGGATGATAATCAGGATGGATATCTTTTTTCATTTTTCAAACACAACTACATTAATAACCTTGGCGAGCCTTATAGCGAGGATTGGTCTTGCAAATAACATAAATGCGACCTTTCCGACGTACTACTTGGCATTTTGCATTTCGGTTCTTCAAAGATTTAATAGAGGAAACCACTTTCATAATAAAACACTACTACTTTCTAAAAGAATTATAAAACCCAAAAGATGTCAATGCATTTTTTCAAAATAT
>CAZIZB010000038.1:0-6518 GCA_964543635.1 uncultured Opitutales bacterium
CCGTTGCGAACGCGTGCATGCTTACTATGCTTAGGTTTTGGAACCGTAAGGCATTGCGTAATATCTCTAGGACTTCCCATAGTTTGTAATTTTTATAAGAACAGAAAAAAACTTAGTTGGCAATCAAATTCTCAAGGTGATAACGATGACTTCCTTTTAGGTAAGCAAAGTTACAGGGAAGTTTATTAAAAAGCTCTTGAATTTCTGCAATAGCATCGGCTAAATGGATATGTGAAGCTGGAACACCGACCGCTTTAAGCCCATCTTGTAGAGCTTCTTTGTAAACACCGATAAGGATAAAATGATCGTTTTGTCCTATCCGAAAATGCTTAGCTAAGTCCCGATGAAAGGCAACACTCCCCTCCCCTAGTTCCAACATACTGCCAATACAGTAACAAACCGCAGTATTTGGTAAGTTACACGTATCAAGTTCGCGATAAAAATGTTGCAAACTATCTGAAAAAGCAGCTGGATTAGCGTTGTAACAATCCACAAAAACCTTACGTTCAGATTGTTCCACCCAAACACCACGTTGCGCATAGGGCTGCCATAAGAAAAGCCGATCCTGAAGCTGATCCTTTGGTATACCTAATTTTAAAGCAACAGCTAAAACCTGAGCAAAAGTTTGGGCGCTTTTTTCTCCTATAAGAAAAGGTACATGAAATGGACAACCATCAATCCTAATTTGCCAACCTTCGGGTATCATTTTAAGCTCCAAAGCAATCGTATTTAACGCATTTTCATGCTTAAATGAAAAAGCAAAACCATTTGGATGCTGTACATAAGAACGCCATTCATTGGGATAAAAAACATGCTTTTTAGCCTTTTGAAGCAATTTCAATTTCTCGCAAGCGATGGCCTCAATCGTTTCAAAATTCTCTAAATGAACGGGATTTACATTGAGCACGACAGCAAAATCTGGCTGTAGTAATTCGCTTAATCCCTCCATCTCTCCTGGTTCGCTAATACCTACTTCTAAAACAGCAAACGGATGTTTTTCTTCATCAATTTGCGTTATAGAAAAAGGTAAGCCTAAGTGATTATTGTAATTACCAGGCGTCTTAAAGGTTTCTGGCCCCAAAAGCAATGTAAGCAATTCTTTAGCAGTTGTTTTACCACAACTTCCACTAATACCCACGACGCAAATTTTTAGCGTATTACGATAGTTTTTGGCAATATTCTGAAAGGCTTTTAAGGTATTTGTAACGACTAATTGGGGTAAAGAACAGGTTTCAATAGGATGGTCCACTAAAGCCGCTACTGCACCACAAGTTTCCGCCATAACCACGTAATCATGACCATCATTATGTTCAGAACGTAAAGCTAAAAAACATTCGTTGGGCTTTAGTTGCCGCGTATCAAAGCAAAAGTTCGTAATCAGTTGATCAGGCAAATGGGTCCAATATCCACCGGTCCATTGTTGAAGTACGTTTGGACAAAAATACTTCATTTGAGCCTTAAACATTGATCGTAAGTTTCTACAACTTTTCGATCGTCAAAAGGATAAAATTGCTGGCCGATTTCTTGGTATTGCTCATGACCTTTTCCTGCAATCACTAAACAATCATCAGTCGAACAAAATTCTAATGCCTGACGGATTGCTTCTGCACGATCTTCAACAAAATGGATCGCGTTGGAAGGCTTCAAACCACCACGAATATCCTCAAAAATCTGCTGTTGAGACTCCGTCCGAGGGTTATCGCTCGTAATCCAAACTTCATCTGCATACTGTTGCGCGTATTGCCCCATCAAAGGACGCTTAACACGATCACGATTACCACCGCAGCCAAATACAACAACCAAACGTTTTTTTGTAAGCTCACGAAGCGTTTGCAAAATATTTTGTAAAGCTTCTGGTTTATGCGCAAAATCAACAAAAACTTGTGTGTCCGTAGCTATTTTAACTTCTTCTAAACGACCAGGAACTTGCTCAAAAGATGTCAATGCACTTACGGCTTGTTGCAAATCCATTCCTTGTGCATAACAAGTAGCAAGGGCTGCTAAACAATTATAAACGTTGAATTTTCCTAAAAGCTTGGTTGTTACCGAAAAAGTTCCTTGCGGCGTGACACACTCGAAACACGTTCCTTCAAACGATAATTGTATATTTTGAGCACGTATATCAGCAATTTCATTCAAGCCAAATGTGACAGCCTTAACCGATCCATCCAAGCAATTTAAAAGTCTTTGCCCATAAGAATCATCGCTATTAATAACGGCGTTTTTGAGGTTTTTCTGCAAAAACAACTGCTTTTTAGCTTCAAAATAAGCATCCATAGATTTATGATAATCCAAGTGTTCCGTACTTAAGTTTGTAAAAATAGCAGTATTAAATTCCAAAGCTGCAACACGTTTTTGATCAATTCCGTGCGACGAAACTTCCATAAATGCATTGGAACAATTTGCTTGTACCATTTCATCCAAGTAACTGGTTAAAGTAAGTGCATCAGGAGTCGTTCTAGAGGCAGGCAGAATACGTTTCCCTAAATTGTAATGCAAGCTTCCTAAGAGCCCAGAAGATTGTCCATAAGCCGTTTCATAAATATGTTGCAAAAGCCATGTAGTCGTTGTTTTACCGCTCGTTCCTGTAACACCTGTTAAAGCTAACTTTGTATCCGGAGCCCCATAAAATACCTTTGCAACCTTACTCATTGCTTCTCGAACATCTTCTACCTGAACCTGTAAAATATTGCGCAAATGCGGAAATAATTTCGCTGTAACGATAACTTGAGCACCTCTGGATACGGCTTCATCAATAAAATCCGCTCCATCATGCTCTACCCCTGAAACCACAAAAAATAAGCTGCCAGGCTGTACGCATTGGCTATGCAAAGCAAGGTTTTGAATAAGTGGATTAAGGTTTGTGCCTTGAATCTTTTTTACGCGTATGGGCTTGAGCAATGTCTTCAAATCGGTTGGCTTAGACATAAATTTCAACAAAGGAAAGGTTAAGGTTTTAGCAAATGTTCCGTAACTGAGTAAAGATGTATTAAGCATGATCGTTATAAAAGTTTAGGTTCAGGTGGTATCTCCAAATACGTAATAATTGTTTCCGCAATTTCTTTAAAAATAGGAGCAGCCACCACAGCACCATACCCAATCCCTTTGGTATGCGGCGAATCAACTACAATGGAAATTTGTACTTGTGGATTTCTGTTTGGGAAAAAGCCTGAAAACGATGCTATATGCTGTGAATGCGAATAGTGACCATTAATGATTTTTTGCGTTGTTCCTGTCTTTCCAGTAACATTGTAATACGGTATAAAAGCCTTTGAAGTTTCGGAAACAAGCAGAATTTTGCGCATCATTTCAGCCGTTTGCGGCTTTATCACTTGACGACGAACTTTAGGCTCAAAGCTACGAATAATTTCTCCTGAAGCATCATAAACACGCTGAATGTATTGCGGATAAAATAAAACACCACCATTAGCAATTACGCCCATAGCATAGTGCATCTGAATAAGCGAACAAGCCATTCCATGCCCAATCGGAAGACGCGTTATGGTCAATCCATCCCACTGTTTCGGTTCCTTTAAAATACCGCGTGTTTCACCGGCAAATCCAGATTGTGTAGAAGCCCCAAAACCAAACAACTTACAATAACGATAAAGCTGATCTCCGCCCAAACGAAATGCAATTTGGACAATTCCACGATTACTTGAATTGGTTAGAATTTGTGGCACTGTCATGGATTCCCGAAAAGGTTTCCAGTCATTCGGCAACGGCAAGTCTTTACCCTTATAAGGAGCTTTCGACAAACCACAATTAAAAGAATCCTCTAAAGTCACAGCTCCAGCATCAAGCGCGGCGCTTACGGTAATCGCCTTAAAAACAGACCCTGGCTCATAAACATCCGTTATAATGCGATTTTTCAAAACCTCCAAATCATACTGACTGTAATGATTTGAGTCAAAATAAGGATAATTAACCCAAGCAAGCACTTCTCCGGTATGAGGACGGGTAATAAGTACCTGCATTGATTCTGGACGATAACGTTTTGCTGCCTTTTCTAAAACATCTTCCACGAAAGCTTGTATACGATTATCAATAGTTAATTCCACCGTATAACCATTTTTAGGAGCAATTACATTCTTGCGATATTGGGTAAATTCAACATTCTTTCCATTAACTTCGTAAGCCTTAAAGCCTTCTTGCCCTCTCAAATAGAACTGCATTAATTGCTCAATCCCTCCAATTGGTGCATTCTCTTGGTTGATAAAACCGATGATATGACTTAAGCTTTTAGCATGCAAATAGAGACGTTTTTTCTTTTCATTGCCGTACACACCTCGAATCTTTAACCCCATAAGCTTACGATAATTTGCTTCAAGCACTTCGGATTTCAATTTTTTCCACTGACATGTACTTGGCGAAAACCACAATGCATCTAATTGTGCAAGTGGTAGGTTCAAAATAGACGCTAATTGCGGCAAAAGTGAACGATCTTTATCCTGTATTTGCGTTAAATCGACCCCTACTTCATAAACCTTTTGCTGGGTCGCTAAACACGTCCCATTGCAATCAATAATCGCACCTCTTTGTGCTGGTAAAATCGCAACTCGGTTCCGTGAGGTTTCAGCAAATTCAACAAAATCTTTTCGATAGGTACATAAATAAACAATGCGAGTCGCTAAAACGCAAAAGCCGCATCCCAACAAGATGCAGATGCAATAATAACGTTTTGAAACAAGCGGCAACATGCTCACAAAGAAGCTACAACAGTATGCGTTTTAGTTTCTGAACCGGTCGAAACCCAAATAATTTGTTGAGGTAACGCAGGTGTTAACTGTGTCGTTTTAGATTGAAGCATCCCCAGGAATGTATCGGCACGTTTGTCGAGCGTTTCTAAGGTAGCAAGCTCACGCTCGAGAAGGCGCGTTTTAGACGCCTGTAGATAAATTTGTTGCCGCATCCAGAGCAAGCTGAATGCTCCTGTCACCGAAAGACAGAAGATAAAGGCAAGACACCAATTGTATTTTTTTAAATTCATAGTTTTCTTAAAAATCTTAATTTTGCTGAACGTGAACGTGGATTTTGGATAATTTCTTCTTGGGAGGCCGTTATCGGCTTACGAGACCCCAATTCGGCCTTTACCGTTTTAAGTTGGCGTGGTTGCGCATCATACCGATTTAAGCTTCGTCCACACCACTCGTAAAAGTGCTGTTTAACGATACGATCCTCCAAAGAATGAAAGGTTATAATGGCTAAAATTCCTTGTTTTGTTAATGCTTCAAATGCTTTTTTAATACCGATTTGCAAATGCTCTAGCTCCTGATTAACAGCAATCCGCAAACCTTGAAAAACTCGCGTTGCTGCATGAATCCCCGGCTTTTTAGAGCGATTAACAGCGGTATGGGTTTCCAAAAAATGTACAAATTCCAAGGTCGTATCCCAAGCTTCTGTGTCTCTATGGGCTAAAATTCCATTTACAACCGAACGCCATTGAGGTTCTTCGCCTGCATCACGAATTGCTCCCACAAGGGCTTCCCTGGAAGCTGTCTTCAAAAAAGCTTGCGCCGAAAGTCCTTTTTCTGGATTCATGCGCATATCTAAAGGTCCATCTTGACGAAAGGAAAAACCGCGTTTTCCATCATCTAACTGAAAAGACGAAACACCTAAATCCAACAAAATTCCGGAAAATTTTTCCTGCAAAGTATCCAATTCGGAAAAATTTATCCCTATAAACTTAAAACGTTTCGGATAATTTTTTTGTAAATTTTCTGCACGTTGCTTGGCCTCAGGGTCCACATCAAGACCAATAATGTTTAATTCTGGATTTTGTTCCAATAAGGCTTCTGTATGCCCTCCTCCACCAAAGGTTCCATCCAAAAACGTTCCGCTTGCCTCTTGGAAGATATTCAAAATTTCGTTTTTAAGTACTGGAATGTGTCCTTGCATTATAACCCTAATTGCTGCAATAACTGACTCATTTCATTTTCTTCTTCCAGCGATGACTCCACATACGACTGATAACGACCCGGTTCCCACAAATTAAACGTAGCATAACTTCCAACAAGCAGTACGTTTTTCTCTAAATGAGCGTGCTTTACAAGCTTCTCGGAAAGCGTAATACGACCTTGCTTATCACAACCAAAGGTATCGGCTTGGGAAAACAATTTGGCTAAAATTTTCTGCCCTTTCAAGTCTCCTAAGCTCACTGTAGAAACCTTTTCCTCTAAACGTTCAACCATTTTTGGGGGATAAATGGTAATACAACCAATAGGGTTCGGTAAAGCCAAGTAAACATCTGCATCATCCCCTGTAAATCTCCACTTTGAGGGAATGCAAAGGCGATTCTTCGCATCCATCTGATGCGAAAACTCCCCCACAAATACGCTTTTACCTATAAGACCCATACGATTGAACGAGTTGATCGCTTTAACCTATTTACTCCATTAAGCCCCATTTTGCCCCACAAGTCAACACAAAATAATCTTTATTCCACAAAAATTTTTATTTTCCAAACTTGGCATAAAACATGCTCTATTCATTAGTATGAAGATTTTTAAGTTATTACC